>NZ_QKVN01000016.1:0-82105 GCF_003231195.1 Acinetobacter sp. WCHAc060042 | reverse complement strand
ATAGTATAAAAAATTTATATTCATGCATGATCATGTGATTCCATATTTTTGTCTGCATTTTGTTCAGTCTGAAAGTTTAAAATAGCTTTCTTTATCTATATATATTTCATTTATTAAGCATTTTATCTTTTTTATTGTGGTTTTCATAAAAGAGATAGGTTTGCTTGGAATAATTCTTCTAATAAGTTGATTATGAATTAAGCTAGGTTGTATAAATTATAATCAAGCAAGGTGAATATAATTCATGGTAAAATGATCGGCTTTCATCTTTGATCTCTATTTGAGATCTTTCATCTGCCAGCCGAGAATTGCTAGCCATGTCTACTGCTTATACTATGCAGACCGCGCCTACAGCGTTGTTTGATTACGACAAATATTGGGCGTCATGCTTTGAACCTGCGCCATTTTTGCCGATGTCGCGCGAGGAAATGGATCAACTCGGTTGGGATAGTTGCGACTTTATTTTGGTCTGCGGTGATGCTTATATTGATCATCCATCATTTTGTTCGGGCATTATTGGTCGTACGTTAGAAGCACAAGGTTTCCGTGTCGGCATTATTGCGCAACCAGATTGGACTAATGTTGAAGCTTTTCGTGTTTTAGGTAAGCCCAATATTGCTTGGGGGGTGACTGCTGGGAATATGGATTCGATGATCAACCGTTATACGGCTGATCGTAAAATTCGTTCTGATGATGCCTATTCGCCAGATAACTTACCCAATAAACGTCCAGACCGTGCAGCAACCGTGTATTGCCAGCGTGTGCGTGAAGCATTTCCAGATGTGCCTGTATTGCTAGGTGGAATTGAAGCGTCTTTACGTCGTATTGCACATTATGACTATTGGTCAGACAAAGTTCGTCGTTCAGTGTTGATGGACTCAAAAGCCGATCTCTTGATGTATGGTAATGGCGAGCGTTCGATTACTGAGGTGATGCATCGTTTAGCCAAAGGAGAAAAAATTCACGAAATTACCGATGTTCGTGGCACGGCATTTATTGTGAATAAGTTAAACCGCCCATCTAAAGCCAAGTTTGTGGAAATTGCATCAAATGATGTAGATACCGTTGGTCGCGTTGATCCGATTATCAATCCTTATGTGATGACTGAAGATTTAGATGGCTGTGAAATTGAAAAAGATAAGGGTAATTCTTTAACCCAATACCAAAATTTCCAAAAAGAAATTGTGACAAATCAAATTGTTCGTGAAGGGGATCAACTTGATCCTGATACACAAATTGTGCAATTACAGCCGTCTTCAAAGGCAATTAAACATAAATTACCGCCACGTGAACTGGCTGTGATTCGTTTGCCTGCATTTGAAGCAGTGGCAGATGATCCAGTTTTATATGCACATGCCAACCGTATTTTACATCTTGAAACCAATCCAGGAAATGCACGTGCTTTGGTACAAAAGCATGGTGAGCGTGATGTTTGGTTAAATGCGCCACCGATTCCGCTAACCACGGAAGAAATGGACTATGTGTTTGATTTACCTTATGCACGTCTACCCCATCCTGTGTATGGGGATGCGCGTTTCCCTGCATTTGATATGATTAAGTTCTCTGTGAACATCATGCGGGGTTGTTTCGGGGGGTGTACCTTCTGTTCAATTACAGAACATGAAGGACGTATCATTCAAAACCGTTCAGAAGAATCAATTTTGCGTGAAGTGGAAAAGATTCGTGATACCGCACCAGGCTTTACTGGCATCATTTCTGACTTGGGTGGGCCTACAGCAAACATGTATCGTTTGCACTGTAAAGACCCTGAGATTGAAAAGAATTGTCGTAAACCATCCTGTGTTTATCCGGGTGTGTGTCAAAACTTACATACCGATCATGCCCCTTTAACGCAGTTATATCGTAAAGCACGCGCCATTAAAGGCATCAAAAAGATTCTGATTGGTTCGGGTCTGCGTTATGACTTGGCGGTGTTAAACCCTGAATATGTCAAAGAGTTGGTACAACATCACGTTGGTGGTTATTTAAAAATTGCCCCGGAACATACCGAAAAAGGTCCATTGTCGAAGATGATGAAACCTGGCATCGGGACCTATGATCGCTTCAAGCAAATGTTTGATCGTTTCAGTAAGGAAGCGGGTAAAGAGCAGTATCTCATTCCGTACTTTATTGCTGCGCATCCGGGTACGACTGAATATGACATGATGAATTTGGCGATTTGGCTGAAGAAAAATGGTTTCCGTGCCGATCAGGTACAGACTTTCTATCCATCGCCAATGGCAACAGCGACCACCATGTATCACACGGGTAAGAACCCATTAGCCAAAGTGGCGCGGTATACTGAAGATGTGGATATTGTGAAAGGTGAGAAGCGTCGTCGTTTGCACAAAGCATTCTTGCGTTATCATGATCCAAACAACTGGCCTTTGCTGCGTGATGCTTTAAAAGAGATGGGCCGCCAAGATTTGATTGGTAACTCGAAACAGCATTTGATTCCAACCTATCAACCGCAAGGGACAGAGGGGCAGTATCAATCTGCGCGTAAAAAGAACTCAACCGTGGATGGTGATTCGCAAAAGCGTAATGGTGAGAATCGTAACCAACAAGCGAAAAATCAATCTCGTCCGTCAAATACCAAGAAGCGTCCTGAGCGTGGTCAGATTTTGACGCAACATACAGGTTTACCACCGCGTGAAACAGGTGATGCCAAGAAGCCATTTGGACATTCAAAATCAAAACCGAAGTCTAAGTCGCGTGCTTAATCGGAACTGAAACTAAGAAGGGTGCCTTGGCATCCTTTTTTATGCGATATTATTTTTATAAGCAGTTAAAAGACTTTACTCTAGGGATTTTTGTCATTTGTCGGGAAAAATTTGGCATAGACTAAAATAGTATTGCACCCTAAGGATTGAGTCTATTACAGTATGAACTAGCTAAATAAATGATGTCGTTGTTTGCACAGTTGCAATGAATGTTACATCAAATGACATTGAAAAGATTTGTTTAGTTTTATAACCATTTGGTCAAATTTAGCTGTAATTTTTTATTTCGTGGTTTGGGAAAATGATCAGCACGCTATACTGATCGCATAAAAATCGGTGTGAGACCGGAAATTATAATAAATATGAGAAGGATACGAATATGACAACTTATATAGTAATTGGTAGTGTGATACTACTACTGTCCATGATTTTGGCGAGTAAGGGTTTAATTCCAAAAACAAAACAACAGGATAGTGCATTAAGGCAGCGCGCTATTTTCAATGTAAATGAACAATTAACCTATACACGATTGAAAGAAATTTTACCCCATCATACGATACTTGCACATGTGTCTTATGATGCTTTATTAACAACTAAATTTTCACGTACACGAAGTAAATATCGTAACTTGGTGGCCGATTTTGTGGTGGTAGATGCGATGCAGCAAGTGGTTGCTGTTGTGGCTTTAGATGACCCACTTTCCTTGAAACGTCCACAAAAGTCCCAATTTCAGGATGCGATACTCGATATGGCGGGTTATAAAGTCATCCGTTATGAAGAAGTACCTGAATATCATCAGTTACGTGAAGATTTTTATGGAGATGTCTATCTCCCAACACGTTTAAACAAAGATAAGAAAACCTCAAAAAAGTACGACTATTATAATGATGCACAAACACGAAAATTACGTGTGCTTGGCTAGTTGAGCTTTGAAGTTCATCATAAAAAACATGCGATCCATGTCTTTTATGATGAATAATTTATTTATTCAGGTTTAACCGCAACAACTGTTAACTCGACCAAGACACGTGGATCATAAAGTTTTGCCTCAACACAAGTACGAGGTAATGCATCAATATCGGCAACCCATGCATCCCATACTTCATTAAACGCAGCATAATCCTGTTCAATATCTTTTAAATAAATTGTCACAGATAAAATATGCCTTTTGTCTGTGCCTGCATCGGCAAGAAATTGGTCGATCATGTCGAAAGTCTGTTGAGTTTGTCCTTTAATATCTAAATCAAAGTCAGAAGCCAATTGTCCTGCTAAATGAATGAGGTTTCCAGCAATTGCCACTTCAGAAAAGCGATTTGAGACATGCAAACGTTGAACAGCCATGTGAGAGCCCTGTGCGCGTAGAATTAAAGATCATGATATATACCTCGATAGCCTATCACAAAGTCAAGTGCGACAGATGATCACTCGCTCGCAATCCCGTTATTTACAGTATTAAGGTTTTTTGGGGTTCTAAAATGACTCATAAGAGAGTGGTACTGACTTTGAGAGTATATGGTTATGATTTGAAGAGTGTGGTGTAAAAATAAGAAGCAGCGCTTAGTCTGAGTTGGAATGCGGGGATGAAAATTAATTATAGATAGTTATTGTTATTTTGATAAGGCTAAAATGCTACACGATGTAAAAGCAGTATGTCGTGATGAGCATCAGAGATGCCCTGTAATCTTTGGATTTGATCGTCACACCAATCACAGGACGTTATGCCAAAAGTAAAGGTGAGTTTTAGCATCTCAGCGCTTACATGGATAAATGTAGCGCGCCATTAGATTACTCTAAAAAAGGATATTGTGAATGCTAAATTGCATTATTTTTGTTCTTTTGGTTAAAAAATAGCTCATTTGGGTATTTCATCTTCCCACAAGGAGAGTTGAGGAAGTACTTCTTTGTGAGAAAGCGCATAAACACCAACACCCACTAATCGAAAGCATTGCTCTGGCCTGATATGCATGTCTTTGAGCAGGCTGTCTAAGATGAGTTGTAGTTCTGCCTGATGTTTAAGAGGTATTTTAAAGCTTTTGCTATGCTGTAAAGTCTGAAAATTCTTGAGTTTAAGTTTGACGGTGACGCCACGAGCATACAGTTGTTTTTTCTCGAGACTTCGCCAAACTTGTTCAATCAACTGGGGCCAAAATGGCATGCATTGTTCAATGCTTAAGTCATCATCAAAGGTCGTTTCTTTTGAGATTTGCTGACGTTCACGTTCTGCTTGTACAGGACGTTCATCTATCCCTTGCGCATATAAAAACAGTTGTTTGCCGTATTTGCCAAAATGGTGAATGAGTACATTTTCATCTAATTTTTGTAGATCGCCTAAAGTCTCAAGATTTAAGCTTTTTAACTTTTCTTGCATGACTTTACCGACACCAGGTATTTTTTTAAGCGCTAAGTGCTGAATAAACTGCTGAACGTGTGAGGGTTTAATCACACAGATCCCATTGGGTTTATTCCAGTCCGAAGCAACTTTGGCGAGAAATTTATTGGGTGCAACACCCGCCGAGGCGGTCAGTCCTGTGCTTTGAAAAATATCAGCGCGAATGCGCTCAGCCACTTCTGTAGCACTGGCCAGTTGTTGTAAATTTTCAGTGACATCTAAATAGGCTTCATCCAAAGAAAGGGGTTCAATGAGGGTCGTATAACGCTGGAAAATAGTATGAATCTGTTCTGAAACTGCCCGATATTTAGAAAAGTTGGGTTCAATCACGACCACTTGAGGACAGCGTTTTTTGGCTTGAGTCATCGACATCGCTGAACGGAGACCATATTGACGTGCAGGGTAGGATGCGGCTGCAATAACGGCACGAGGATGGTGCGAAGAAATGACCACAGGCAAGTGCTTTAAATCTGGACGTTCAAGCAACTCTACAGATGCGTAGAAGGCATCCATGTCGATGTGAATGATTTTTCGCATACTCGGTTTTGGTGTAGAGGTTCAGCTAAAGTATGGCACTATCTCTCTCGATTGCGAAGCCTTTCATCCACTATGCGCGACATGGTTTGTCTTCATGTTCTTATTTTTTGTTAAAGATGAAGGTGGGTGACTTATTTAATGGGTAAATTTTGTGGCAGTTGATAAAGTCCTTGGCGTTCTAAAAAGTGTATCCACTCTTGTTCTGAACCATGAAATACATTGAGATCAACCAAGGTAGGAACACCTTTAATTTGTCCTTGGCTAGTGTGTTGCCAAAAGGTCCATTTTGGATTGCCCTTGAGTTCAGGTTGACCTTGATACTCACGAATCCAAAGCGGTGTATTCTTAAACTTATCGACTAAAACAATATTATAAAATGCCTTAGAGGTATAAAAGATCGGCTGTAAGCCATAGTGTTCGTGCAGTTTATCATGCATGACCTGAATTTCTTTGAGCAGCTGTTCTTTGGTGTAGGTATTAATACAGTTACTGTCATATTCCAAATCAATCACAGGCGGCAAGCTATCTTTTTTCTTTGGCACGGTTTCAATAAAGTTTTGCGCTTGAATCTGCCCATCACGACATAAACGATAAAAATGATAGGCTCCGACTAAGAAGCCGTGCTCACGTGCTTTGAGCCAGTTGTCCTGAAACTTTCGATCTTTAAAATCGCCACCTTCGGTAGCTTTTAAATAGACGAATTTAAACTCTTTGGGAGAAATGGATTGCCATTGAATATCGCCCTGATGATGAGACACATCAAAGCCTTTTACGGGATACTCTTGAGCAGATGCGACATTGTTCTGCAAGAAAAAATAGGTGATTCCGAGACCGATACAGAGCACTATTACACAGGCGGCTGTGTAATAGGCTAATGATGTTTTTCGAGAAGCGGTGGCTTTTTTTCTTGCAGGCATGCTTTTGTAGGTGTTGATTTTTAGCTCATCATCATAGCTTGAATTCACTGAACTGACCATGATGATTATGGTCAGTGAATGGCCGTACTTTGTATCTGTTGTTAATCTGCGGTGTCTTTGGGGATATGCCAAAAAATAGCAGCAGTAATCAGGTTAATACAGCCCAATACAATCAAGGTATTATGGAATGCCATGACGATATGCTCTGTGCCCAAATACGCCGTAAAGACATTGACCAAAGTACCCGCCAAGGCTACACCAATACTCATCGACACCATCATGATCATCGACAAGAAACTGTTACCACTGCTGGCATCTTGTTGTGGCAGATCTTTCAGGGTAAGGGTATTCATAGATACAAATTGCAGTGAGTTCAGCATACCAAAAATAAAGAAATGCAGTGCGCGTAGCCATGTCGGGGTATCTGCGGTGTTGAGTGCGAAGCTGGCAATACATGCACCAACCAATAGGGTATTCACTAAAAGGACGTGGCGATAACCAAAGCGTTGAATCAAGTGACGAATGATGGGTTTGGATGCCAATGAACCTAGCACTGTGGGAATCATTAATAGCCCTGTAATTAAGGGTTCAAAGCCAAAGGCCAGTTGTAGCATCAAAGGCATGAGAAAGGGCATAGCATTGCCACCGAGGCGAGCAAAGAAATTGCCTAAAATACCCACGGCATAGATGCGGTTACCAAACAGCTTGCTACGAAATAAGGCATTTTTATGCGTATGCGCATGATAGGCATACCAAAGTGCAGTGACCAAACTCAATCCAACTAATCCGAGGCTCCACCATAAAGTTAGCTGCGGGCTAGCAAAATTTTCAATGCCTAAAGAGAGTCCTGCCATGGTAATGACCAGTAGGATAAAACCCCAAAAGTCAAAACGTGGCACATTCTGTTCGGTGACATTCGGCATGGCTTTAAAACTAATCAGGACCCCTAACAGCCCCATGGGGAGGTTAATCAGGAAAATCCAATGCCATGTGCTGACTTCGACCAGCCAGCCACCAAGTGTTGGGCCAATGAGTGGGCCAATCAGTCCCGCGAGGCTCATTAAGCTCATTGCGGATAAGAACTGCGTCCGCGGGATGACCTTGAGCATGGCTAAACGGCCAACAGGGAGCAATAATGCACCGCCTACGCCTTGGAGTACGCGATAGAACAATAATTCATTTAAGCTTTCAGAAAAACCACAGCCCAGTGAAGCAAGAGTAAAAATGATAATGGCACTGAAATAGGTATTGCGCACCCCAAAACGGTCTGCAAGCCAACCACTCAAGGGAATACAGGCAGCCACGGCAAGCACATAGGCCACCACCACGCTATGCATTTGGAGCGGGTCCTCATTTAGGCTGATGGCCATAGCAGGTAGAGCGGTATTCACAATGGTGGTATCTAAGCCTTGCATAAAAAAGCCAATCGAAACCAGAAGTACCAAAAGACGGTACTCAGGAGCGAGCGCTTGATGGGTTGGCGTTTGATTCATAGATACAACAAAGTGAAATTTTTAAACAGTTTAGCCCAATTTATACAGAACTGATGTTGTGAAAGTGCATTTATCACCTGCCATCAAATTGACATCTATACGACATTGAACTGCAACGCTTGCGTCATACATTGGTCAAATTTGAACCGATATTTAGATCATGATGAACAAAACATATAGTGCCGTATTTTTAGCATGCATGGGACTGGGTTTAGTGGGATGTAATGGCAGTGATGATGAACAAACCATTACATCCCCACCTGTTGTTGAGGAAGTTACGCCGAATAGTATTGAACTGGTCAAGCTTGCAAGTTATGCGTCGGGGGTATTTGGGCAGAGTGCAGCGGAGATTCCTGCTTATGATGCTGCGAGTCAGCGCCTATTCGTGGTAAATGCTCAAAAAGGCATGGTCGATGTTTTGGATTTCTCCAAACCAGCGCAGCCGACATATATTCAGTCTTTGGATGCCAAAACTTATTTAGCCAATTCCGAAGTGAATAGTGTCGCGGTGCATAATGGTATCGTTGCGCTTGCGGTTCAGGCTGAGGATAAAACCCAAACTGGTATCGTGGCTTTCTTTAAAGCACAAGATTTGTCTTATATTAGCCAAGTCAAGGTCGGTGCTTTACCCGATATGCTAACCTTTACACCTGATGGTCGAAAGGTGTTGGTCGCCAATGAGGCGGAACCGAATGAGGGTTATCAAATTGATCCTGAGGGTTCGGTTAGTATTATTGATATTTCTGACATTCAAAAACCAACAGCAAACATAGCAGGTTTCCAAGCATGGAATGACCGTAAACAAGAATTATTGGATGCAGGGATTCGTATTTTTGGTCCAGACATCAGCCAATACTCAAATGTCGCGACCGTAGGTATTCAAACCACCTCTGTAGCACAGGATTTGGAGCCTGAGTACATCGCGGTGAGTGCTGATGGAAAAAAAGCATGGGTCAGTTTGCAGGAAAATAATGCGATTGGGGTTTTAGACCTAGAAAAAAATCAATTTGTTGATCTTTTCCCGATGGGCTACAAAGACCATAGCTTGCCTGAAAATGCCTTAGATGGCAGTGACCGTGACTGTGCTATTGGTCAAGACTCGTTGGGGCGTAGTATTACAGAATGTGCAAAAGATGCAGGCATGATCAATATCCGCTCTTGGCCGGGGCTATATGGCATGTATATGCCCGATACCATTGCACAATATCAAGCCAAGGGTAAAACCTATTTGGTCACGGCCAATGAAGGGGATGCCCGTGAATGGTTAAAGGATGAAGCCAAATACTTTGAAGACGGGGACTTAAGTGCAGGTTATGCAGAAGAGATACGTATCAAACACTTGTTTAAAAAAGCAGGTTTTGATGCCAAAGGCGATTATGCAGCACATTTACGTCAGCTTGCGCCAGGTGTGAAAGGGGCAAAATTAAACCCAGATGTGTTTAAACCTTGTCAAACGGCTGACGCAACAGAAGTCTGTGCAGACAATTTAATTAAAGACGCACAAATTGGACGTTTGACCATTAGTTGGACTCAAGGTTATCAAAAAGATCCACTGACAGGTCTGCCGAAGTTGGATGAAAATGGTCGTCTGACGTATGACAAATTATATGCTTATGGTGGTCGTTCGGTAAGTATTGTCGACCCTGAAACCAAGCAGATTGTGTGGGACTCGGGCAGTGAGTTTGAGCGAAAAATTGCGGAGTTGTTTCCAAATCAATTTAATAGCAATCATGAAGCATTTAAATTTGATGACCGTAGTGACAACAAAGGCCCTGAACCTGAAGGAGTGACTCTGGGTAAAATTGGTGAAAAGACCTTTGCCTTTATTGGACTTGAGCGTGCCAGTGGCATCATGGTCTATGACATTAGCAACCCGAATCAGGCTAAATTTGTTCAGTACCTGAACCATCGCAACACCACCGAAACAGAAGTCACGAAGCAAGGAGACCTTGGCCCAGAAGGTTTGATCTTTATCGCGGCGAAAAATTCACCAAATGCTCGACCTTTATTGGTAGTGGGGAATGAAGTCAGTGGTACGACGTCAGTTTATGAAGTGAAGCTAAATTAATAGCTTAGTTTAAATAAAGAGCACAGTGGTGCTCTTTTTTATGGCGCTACAAAAAATATATGACAATAATGTCATGAAAATGAAATAAAACCGTCATAATCTCTGCCAAAGCTTCAATGGCAGGCTGTTGGAAAGATTCTGCAAAAGGTTTGTTTTATGACAATCGAAATCTTGATGGTGATTGGCTTCTGTTTAGCAGCTTATTCTATCGTCGGAAATGATGTGCCACAGACATTAGGTACCTTTATTTCATCGAATGCACACCGCCCATGGTGGGTGCTTTGGCTCTTTATCAGCACCATTTTAGTTGTGGTTCTGATCTATGGTTGGTATGCATCAGGTGTGGGAGATGCCTCTTACGGTCGCTTAGAGACGATTCCATTTCCAGATAATGGGATTACGTGGCTGTATATCGTACCGCCAATTTTACTTTTGTTTTTGACCAAATACGGCATTCCTGTGAGTACCACTTTTTTGGTTTTAACCATTTTCTCGCCTGCAAGTTTGGGGTCGATGATGGTGAAGTCAATGATGGGCTATGCCGTGGCTTTTGTGGTTGCGATTATTGTCTATCGTTTTGTGATGCGACAAGTGGCAAAGTACTTTGCCAAAACCCGTCATGAAGAACCTTCGCATATTTGGATTGGGTTACAGTGGGTATCGACCGCTTTTTTGTGGAGCCAATGGCTGATTCAAGATTTGGCCAATATTTTTGTATACGTGCCACGCCAAGTTCCGTTGGCATTTTTGCTGTTTGCTATCGCCATCTTTGTGGTGTTGTTGGCGCTGATTTTGTACCAACGTGGTGGGGCGATTCAAAAAATTGTTGATACTAAAACAGGTGTAACGGATATTCGTGCTGCAACGATTATTGACTTTATGTATGCCCTGATTTTGTTGGTCTTCAAGGAGTGGAGCAACATTCCAATGAGTACCACATGGGTATTCTTAGGTTTACTTGCTGGTCGTGAGTTTGCTATGTCGATGATTTTTGATGAGGTGAATAAGCACCGTACTTCGCGCAATGTCAGTAAAGATGCCATGAAGTTGATGTTTGGTTTAGCCATGTCGGTGATTTTGGCGACCACTTTGCCGTGGTTCTACAACTTTGTCACGAATTATGGTCAATAGACGAAGCTGTTAAAAAAGCGAGCCTTGAGCTCGCTTCTTTGTGTATGGAGAGTTTTGAGGTGTTTAAACAACTTTAAACCACAAAGCGCTTTGGGCTCCCCAAGTTTGCAATTGCTGAATAAATCTGTTCAGCATGGTTACACACAATCAGTTTGGCACGGTGCTGTGGAGGCAGAAAACCTTCTTGAACGGCATGATCAAGTTGGGCAATCAGTGCATTATAGAAACCATTGACGTTATAGAGCATCATGGGTTTTTGGTGTTGATTGAGTTGTCCCCATGTTGCTACTTCTAAAATTTCTTCAAAAGTGCCTAAGCCTCCGGGTAGTGCGACAAAAGCACTTGCACGTTCAGCCATCAATGCTTTGCGTTCATGCATGGTTTGTACAATATGTAATTCAGTCAATTGGTTGTGTGCAATTTCATAATCCAGCATAAACTCAGGGATGACGCCAACAGCTTCCCCCCCATGAGCAATCATGGCATCTGCCACTTGTCCCATCAGACCAATACTCGCGCCTCCATAGACCAGTCCGAAACCATGGTTTGCTAGGCCTTGGGCTAGCGCAATTGCTTTTTCTTGATAAATCGGTTTGTTGCCTGACCGAGAGCCACAGTAAAGTGCGATCAAGGGTTGAGTGGTTTGAACGTTTGATTCAGTGTTGAGAGATGATATTTTTAATTCACTATTCATGGCGTATGTTTTTACCTTTTCTTTATCTACTTTTTCTCTCTTAGTTTAAGCAAGAAATGTGACAAATCACTGTATCTAATCGAACAATCAGGTAATAATTTGTTAAATCTCTAAAAAAACGACATTTTTAAAAAAGATGAATTTTATGTAGATCTTGCCTATACTGAGCTCTTGTTTCACAACACAAGAACGAACATGGGTAGTGGTAGTTGTCACTCAAGACATCTTCAGTTTTCCGAAAATAATTTACAGCGAGCAGTGCTGAATCTTCATTTTTATTCGCCTAATCATTATGCGCGTTATACATTCCTTCGACGGGGGCAGATCACATGATATTTGAATGGATGTCTGATCCTTCTGCATGGGTGGGCTTACTCACCTTGGTGGTGCTGGAAATTGTCCTCGGGATTGATAACCTCGTTTTTATTGCGATTTTGGCAGAAAAACTTCCTCCTGAACAACGTAATACAGCCCGTATCGTTGGTCTGATGTTAGCGCTACTCATGCGCTTGGTTTTACTCGCGTCTATCGCTTGGGTGGTGACGCTGACTGAACCATTGTTCCATATCTTCGACCATCCATTCTCAGGGCGTGATCTGATTTTGCTGTTTGGTGGGGTGTTCTTGCTGTTTAAAGGGACGATGGAGTTACATGAACGCATCGACGCCAAAGTGATCCAAAAAGAAGAAAATCCTGCCAACGCCGTATTTTGGATGGTGATTGTCCAAATTGTGGTTTTGGATGCGGTATTTTCTTTAGACTCGGTGATTACTGCAGTCGGTATGGTCAAGCACCTGTCTGTAATGATGATTGCGGTGATTATCGCCGTGGGCATTATGCTGTGGGCATCCAAGGCCTTGATGGAATTCGTCAACAAACATCCGACCGTGGTGATTTTGTGTCTTGGTTTCCTGATGATGATCGGTTTCTCTTTGATTGTAGAGGGCTTTGGTTTCCATATTCCAAAAGGTTACCTCTATGCAGCCATTGGTTTCTCGGTGATTGTTGAATTTATCAACCAGACCATGCGCCGTAATCAAGAAAAAATGGTCACCACCACAGACCTTCGCTATAAAACTGCGTCTGCGGTACTGCGGATGTTGGGCGGTAAAAGTAGTGATCATGCTTCTGAGCCTGAAGATGTGTTGGCAACTCGCGCTTATGCGGATGAAGTATTTGATCCTGAAAATGGGGTCTATCACAGTGTTCTAGTACAAGGGGTGTTGGGCTTGTCTGAGCGTCCTGTGAAGTCCGTGATGACACCACGTCCAGAGTTGGAATGGATTGATTTAGAGGATGATGAAGCCTCGATCAAATCACAATTGCTCAGTATTACGCACTCACGTTTAATCGTAGCACGGGGCGAGCTAGACAACATTGCAGGTGTGGTATTGACCCATAAAGTTTTAAACGAATATATCGAAACGGGTGTCCTCGATTTTGATAAACATTTACGTGAACCTGTGATTGTGCATGAAAATGCGCAAGTCCTGATGGTGATGGAGCAACTGCGTCAAGCCCCACTACAAATGGCTTTGGTTTTGAACGAATACGGTTCAATTGAAGGGATTGCTACCCCGATTGATGTGCTAGAGGCAATTGCAGGGGAGTTCCCTGATGAAGATGCCGAAGACAATGTGGCTGAAAGTTTAGAAGATGGTAGCTTGATGCTCGATGGCTCAACCGATATTCGTCATGTGTCGTTATTGTTGGATCGTGATTTGGTCGATGAGTCCGATCAGTACTCAACCTTGTCAGGCTATATCCTCTTTCATTTAGGTCGTTTACCTGAAAATGGCTCTAGCCTTGTAGCAGATGGTTGCATTTTTGAAGTGGTGACGATGGATGGGCACAAAATTGAAAAAGTGCATGTAATTCCACAGTCAGATCTGCACAAAGAATCATCTTAAAACCCGTCCTCAAACTGGGGTGAACAGGTTAAAATAGCTCGCAATGTCGAGCTATTTTTTTTATGGAAAATCATGAGCCATATTGAGTGTCCGTGTGGGCAAGGAGAATATGTACAGTGCTGTCAGCCTTTGCATTTGGGACAAAGTCATGCGCAGACAGCTGTCCAATTGATGCGCTCACGCTATAGTGCTTTTGCCAAACAGCAAATTGATTACATTGTGCAAACCACAGCGTTGGGGCAGCAACAAGCACTCGATATTGTAGCAATAGCGGAGTGGAGTCGAAGCAACCAATGGTTAAAGTTAGACGTCGTAAACGCCAATGAGAAACTCGATAAAAACCACGCCATGGTCGAGTTTAAAGCGCATTATCATGATGGAAAATCGGCACAGATACATCATGAAATTTCACATTTTGTGAAACATGCTGAGGCATGGTATTTTTTAGATCCGACCACTGAAATGCAAATCACCATGAAACAAGCGTGCATTTGCGGTTCAGGGAAAAAATTTAAACAATGTTGTGCACAATTTTTATAATTTTCAGAAAATTTGGCTTAGAATAGCGCGCATCAATTAGCCTATATGGAATCCAGGCGATGTTACTCACTGTTATTTATATTATAGCGATCACGGCAGAGGCGATGACTGGTGCACTGTCAGCGGGTCGGCGTAGTATGGATTGGTTTGGTGTGGTGATTATTGCCTGTGTCACAGCACTGGGCGGTGGTTCTGTTCGTGATGTGTTATTGGGACATTATCCGCTGACCTGGGTCAAGCATCCTGAATATTTGATGCTGACGTGTTTTGCCGCTTTTATGACGATTTTGATTGCCAAGTGGATGCGTCATTTACGCAATATTTTCTTGGTGCTCGATGCTCTGGGCCTGATCGGTTTTACCATCATCGGCTGTCAAATTGCCTTAGAAATGGGACATGGTTTTGTGGTGTCTGCGGTTGCTGGAGTCCTTACAGGAGTCTCGGGCGGTATCTTGCGTGATATTTTGTGTAATGACGTGCCTTTGGTGTTCCGCCGTGAACTGTATGCCAGTATTTCTTTTGTCGCAGTGATTTTCTATTGGGGCTGCATTCAACTCGGTTTGTCGCTTGAGCTGACCGTGATTTCGACTTTGATCTTTGGTTTTAGCTTACGTTTAATTGCAATTTACTTTGGTTTAGAAATGCCGAAATTCATTTATCAAGATGATGATGAACAGTCTGCTTCTTCCAAAGATGCCAGCTAAAACAAGGGATATCAAACTGTCCCTTGTCCCCAAAAAAAAGCACATAATGATAAAGCCTGTTGAGAAAGCAGCCCGCTATCCTTTTTCCGCTTTAGAGGTCGAGCTATGGATTTAGTTTCCCGTATACAACGCTTACCGATCGGTAAATTCCACTACACCTTGTTATGGGTGATTGGCTTGGGCTGGATGTTCGATGCCATGGACACGGGGCTGATTTCTTTTATTTTGGCAAAAATGGCTGAAGACTGGCACATGAGCCCAACTGAGAAAGGTTGGGTCGTCTCGATAGGCTTTGTCGGAATGGCGATTGGTGCGGTGTGTTCAGGGGGCTTGGCCGACCGTATCGGACGTAAAACGGTTTTTGCTGCAACATTAGTGATTTATAGTTTGGCGACGGCAGCCTGTGCTTTTGCTCCCAACTTAACGTGGCTATTGCTGTTTCGTTTTATTGTGGGTCTTGGTTTAGGTGGACAGTTGCCAGTAGCAGTGACCTTGGTCAGTGAGTATATTCCTGCACAGGTACGTGGGCGTTTTATCGTGCTGCTAGAAAGTTTTTGGGGCTTAGGTTGGCTCTGTGCTGCCTTAGTGGCGTATTTTGTGATTCCAAAGTTTGGCTGGCACATGGCTTTTTTGATGGGTGGGATTCCTGCACTGTATGCCATTGTCATTTGGTTCAAAGTGCCTGAGTCAATTCCTTATCTTATCAACCGTGGTCGAATTGTAGAAGCGCACGCTTTGGTGCAGCAGATTGAACGTCAATGTGGCGTTGAAGTCGTTGAACATATCATTGTCAAACCTGTGGCAGAAAAAAAGAATGTGTCTTTTACTCAGCTTTGGTCGGGTGCATTTGCACGTAGAACTTTGATGTTATGGCTGATTTGGTTTGGCATTGTGTACTCTTATTATGGCATCTTTACGTGGTTGCCAAGTTTGCTGGTGAAGCAGGGGTATAGCATTGTTCAGTCTTTTGAATACGTACTGGTGATGATTTTGGCACAGCTTCCAGGCTATGTGGCCGCAGCATGGCTGGTCGAAAAACTTGGACGTAAAGCAACCTTAGCTGGTTTTATTGGCATGTGTGCAGTTTCGGCTTATTTCTTTGGTCAAGCGGACACCGTGAGCATGATCATGTTCTGGGGCTGTCTGATGTCATTCTTTAATCTCGGCGCATGGGGTGTTTTGTATACCTACACTCCAGAGCAATATCCAACCAATATCCGGGCTTTTGGTTCGGGCTGGGCATCGGCCATTGGTCGTATGGGCGGCATTGTCGCACCGATGGTGGTGACGCATATGATGGTCATGAGCAATGGTTTTAGTGCAATCTTTATAATGTTTACCGCAGTACTGCTTGCGGTGGCGGTGGTGATTTTGATTTTGGGTGAAGAAACCAAAGGTAAAACATTGGAAGAGATTGGTTTGTAAAATGTACAGACTGAAGATAGAGGGATGTGTTTTAGTCCCTTGATCTTCAGGAGCAATCAAACCGCGTGCGCGAGCAGAATTGAAACTTTTCTGTTAACACAATATCTTTGAAATGTGGGACTCGCGGAGTATCAAATTCCGGTTAAAGACAGCTCGCATATCAAGTTGAAAGTGTGTGATTGGCGATGTGCTCGATCATCATATTCAATGTCATGACATAAGCGTAGAGGGTGTGTAGTTACTCTATTTCAATCTTAAATAGGAGCAAGATAGGAACTTCGAAATAATTAGTTGCTCATTTTAAAAAAAATGGATAATTTTACGACATTAGGAACGTCTAAAGACGCAATTTGTCGTAGTGGTGTACGCTTTCACTTGTATAGGCTGAGCCTGCGACATAGCATAAGAACTTAAACAAAAAACGATTAATTAGGATGACAGGTTGTTATGACGAACCTTGCGCATCAAGCGACAGAAAACCGTTCCGTAGCAGAATTTACTGAACAAGCATATCTCAACTACGCCATGTACGTGATCATGGATCGTGCCTTACCGCATATCAGCGATGGTTTAAAGCCTGTACAACGCCGTATTGTGTATGCCATGAGTGAATTGGGGCTGAAACACAGCGGGAAACCCAAAAAATCTGCGCGTACCGTCGGCGATGTGCTCGGTAAGTATCACCCGCATGGTGATTCGGCCTGCTATGAAGCGATGGTGCTGATGGCACAGCCTTTTAGTTATCGTTATCCGTTTATTGAAGGTCAAGGTAACTGGGGGTCGCCCGATGACCCGAAATCGTTCGCAGCGATGCGTTATACCGAAGCCAAATTATCTCAGTATAGTGAAGTGCTGTTGTCTGAGTTGGGACAGGGGACTTGTGACTGGCAGGACAACTTTGATGGTTCGATGAAAGAGCCAGTGACTTTACCTGCACGTATTCCGAATATTTTGTTAAACGGTACCACAGGTATTGCAGTAGGCATGGCTACGGACATTCCTCCACACAACCTGCGTGAAGTCGTAAAAGGCACCATTGCCTTAATTCGTAATCCAAATTTAAGCGATGACAAAGTTGCAGAATACATTCCTGCACCAGATTTGCCGACCAAAGCAGAAATTATTACGCCACCTGAAGAGTTATTAAAAATACAAAGCACAGGTCGGGGCAGTTATCGTATGCGTTCGGTGTATAGCATCGAAAAAAATGAAATTGTGATCACGGACTTGCCTTATCAAGTTTCAGGCTCGAAGGTCATTTCGCAAATTGCAGATCAAATGCAGGCGAAAAAACTGCCTTTGGTGAGTGATGTACGTGATGAATCCGACCATCAAAACCCAACCCGTTTGGTGATTGTACTGCGCTCAAATCGGATTGATGCTGAAGCGGTGATGAGCCACCTTTTTGCAACAACCGATTTAGAGTCGAGCTATCGTGTCAATATGAACATGATTGGTGCGGATGGCCGTCCACAAGTGAAATCAATTCGTCGTATTTTGCTGGAATGGATTGAAATTCGAAAGGAAACCGTTACCCGTCGTTTGCAATATCACCTGAATAAAATTGAAAAGCGCTTACATATTTTGGGTGGTTTGATTATTGCCTATCTAAATATTGATGAAGTGATTCGTATTATTCGTGAAGAAGAGCATCCCAAAGCAGAGTTGATGTCACGTTTTAATATTGATGACATTCAGGCCGAAGCTATTTTAGAACTCAAGTTGCGTCATTTGGCTAGACTTGAAGAAATGGAAATGCGCCGTGAGCAAGAAGAGTTAGAAGCCAAAGCTGCACTGATTCGTGAACAATTGGCCAATCCTGAGTCTTTGAAAGCTTTGATTATCAATGAACTTAAAGATGACGCGAAAAAATTTGGTGATGACCGCCGTTCGCCAATCGTACATCGTGCAGAAGCGACAGCGATGAGTGAGCAGGACTTTATGCCTGCGGATCCTGTGACGGTGGTGTTGTCTGAAGCGGGATGGATTCGTTCGGCCAAAGGTCATGATGTAGACGCAGAGAACTTAAATTTCCGTGCCGGCGATCAATATCTCAGTCATGCGCAAGGAAAATCTAATCAGCGCGTATATGTATTGGATGAGTCAGGGCGTAGTTATGCCCTAGCCATAGCGAGCCTACCGTCCGCACGGGGTCTGGGAGAACCGTTGAGTTCAAAATTATCGCCAGCCAGTGGTGTAGGTTTTAAGCAAATTTTTATTGCTGAAGATGAAGCTGAAGTTGTGGCTCTGAGCAGTAAAGGCTACGGTTTTAAAACACAGGCAAAACAGTTAGATACCAATGCAAAAGCGGGTAAAGCCTTCCTAACTTTACCTGAAAAAGCCACAGTCTTGCCGTTGACTAGTGTTGATCAAGCCACCCATTTGGCGTTATTGACCTCAACGGGTCGTTTGTTGATTTTAGAGTTGTCAGAGTTGCCTATTTTAAATAAAGGTAAAGGTAATAAATTGATACAACTTGAAGAGAAAGATCAAATTGTATTCATGACAAGATTAACGCTAGATGAAATACTGCAAGTCGTTGCAGGACAGCAGCAATTAAAATTGAAGGGTGATGATTTAGAAAAATATGTGGGTAAACGGGCATCCAAAGGGCAGTTATTACCACGTGGTTATCAAAAAGCAAATAAACTGTTAGTTCAGAGATAAAACTAGCATCCATTGATCAAAATACGTTATATATGGTATGTATGCGGGAAATGGATGCAATATTAAGCAACACAAGTTAAATAAAGAGCGCTTAATATTGAGAACAACAGCTGAGAATTTAAGGATTACTGATAGGAGAATCGGGCGATATGGAAAAGATTTGGTTCGCAGAATACCAAAAAACGGGGATTCCAGAGACTGTAGAATTGCCACCAGAAAATACGTCATTGGTTGATGTATTTGAAAGAAATTTCCAAAAATTTGGCTCACGAGATGCCTTTATCTTTATGGATAAAGTATTGACTTTTAGTGAGTTAGAAGAGGCAAGTCGTAAATTTGCAACCTATTTGCAAAGTTTAGGTCTTGCAAAAGGTTCACGTGTCGCTGTGATGATGCCAAACGTTCTTCAGTATCCTATCGTTGCTTTGGGTGTCTTCCGTGCGGGCTTAGTACTGGTCAACGTCAACCCACTGTATACCGCGCGCGAGCTTGAACATCAGTTAAATGACTCAGGCTCAGAAGTTCTTGTTATTATTGAGAATTTCGCATCTGTTTACCAAACAATTAATGGTAAAACGCCTGTTAAACATGTCGTGATTGCCTCTGTAGGTGACATGTTGGGTGCATTAAAAGGCACACTGGTGAACTTTGTATTACGTTCAGTACGTAAGCAAATTCCAGCATGGAATATTCCAGGTCATATTCGCTTTAATGCTGCTATGTCTAAAGTCAGTGCAAGCAATTATAAGCGTCCGAACTTAACGTTAAGTGACACCGCAGTGCTTCAGTATACTGGCGGCACTACAGGGGTGTCTAAAGGTGCAGAACTGACGCATCGCAACCTTGTAGCGAACATGTTGCAATGTGATGGTATTTTCCAAAGTAAATTTGGCGCACAAGATGGTCAGCCCGATGACCGTATTTTCTGTGCCTTACCGCTTTATCACATTTTTGCGTTCATGGTTTGTGCGATGTACGGTATGTACAAAGGTCAAGCCAATGTTCTCATTCCAAACCCACGTGATTTACCTGGGGTAATGAAAGAATTACGTAAGTATCAACCATCGTTCTTCCCAGCAGTGAATACTTTATTCAATGCTTTGGTGAACAACGAAGAGTTTAAACAACTTGACCACAGCAAATTAAAAATGGCAATGGGCGGTGGTATGGCGGTTCTTCCTTCTACCGCTGAAGCATGGAAGCGAATTACTGGAACCAACATTATCGAAGGTTATGGTCTATCTGAAACTTCGCCTGTTGCAACGGCAAATCCACCTGCATCTGAAGAATTCAGTGGCACAATTGGTATTCCATTGCCATTAACTGAAGTTGCGATTTTGGATGATGATGGCAACGAAGTTGTACTGGGCGAACAAGGTGAAATTTCAATCCGTGGTCCGCAGGTGATGCGTGGTTACTGGAACCGCCCAGATGAAACCGCTAAAGTGATGACTGAAGATGGTTTCTTCCGTACAGGTGATATCGGTGTGATGGATCCTCGTGGCTACATAAAAATTGTAGACCGTAAAAAAGACATGATTTTGGTATCAGGCTTCAACGTTTATCCTTCGGAAATTGAAGAAGTGGTTGCAAAACATCCTAAAGTCTTGGAAGTTGCAGCAATTGGTGTGCCAGATGAAAAATCAGGTGAAGTGCCAAAACTATTTGTGGTGAAAAAAGATCCGTCTTTAACCACAGAAGAAGTTCTGGCATTTGCTAAAGAAAACTTAACAGGGTACAAACGCCCGCGTTATGTTGAATTTATGGATGAATTACCAAAATCAAACGTAGGTAAAATCTTACGTAAAGATTTGCGTAAAACAGCATAAGTTGAGTCCTAAAAAAAGCGCCGAATGGCGCTTTTTTTTCTATTTCTATTTTTAGTTTTTCATTAGCCAACGGTCGATATAGGGACGGCCAATACCCAAAATACCGATAAAGGTCAACATGGTGCCACACTGGCGACTAAAGGCTGGGAATGCAAATGTGCCATAGCTAAGTACATTGTCGATGAAGCAATAGATAGTGACAGCAATCAGCCAATACCAAAGTGTTTGGCGTCTAATCCCAACCATCCAAAATGCGATAATCAGCATAATCAATGTACCGATTGTTGAGCCGATATTCATATTGGCACAAATAACCGTCAGTAGAAAAGCTGTGATGGGGAGAACAATTTTTAAAACACGATCCACTTGGCGTTGATGTTGACGCTGAATGTCGAGTACGTCGAACATTTCTTTTTGATCTGGGCTAGCCATAGTGGGTCTCATCGGGAAATTATAAAAACACTATAATTTAACCAAATTTATCTTTGGAATGCCATGCTATGATAGCCTTCGAAATGATCTTGATGAGAAAAAACCAATGCAAAGCATTAGCGGGATTATTTATCTCATTTTAGTTGCTTGTTTACTGCCATATGTATTTACCGTTATTGCTAAAAAGTCGGCAGGATTTCGTGCTAAAGATAACCAACACCCTCGCGAATTTCTAGCCAAAACCACAGGTCTAGCCGCGCGTGCCAATGCGGTACAGCAAAATAGCTTTGAAGGTCTACCTTTATTTATTGCTGCGATTTTAATGGCTGAATACATGGTAATTCCACAAGTGGTCACTATGACTTTTGGTATCGCTTATCTTGTTCTGCGTGTGTTGTATGGCATTTGCTATTTGGTCAATTGGGCAACGCTACGTACGATCATTTGGTTATTATCATTGCTTTGTCCGATTTGTTTATTGCTTTTGGTGATTAAGTTGACGACGGGTTAACGTATGAAACATACATATTTTCACCTAGTGAATGTATAATCGCCGAAATATTTTTTCTGAAAACCCGTTATAATCAATGTGGTTTTTAAAAGATTTAACTTGTTAAAGAGTGATGTTATGAGCTACAGCAATATCCCAGCGGGTAAAGATGCACCGAACGATATCTACGTGATCATCGAAATTCCTGCAAATGCAGCACCAATCAAATATGAAATTGATAAAGATTCGGATGCGCTTTTTGTAGATCGTTTCATGGGTACAGCAATGTTCTACCCTGCGAACTATGGTTATGTACCAAACACGTTGTCTGAAGATGGTGACCCATTAGACGTACTTGTTGTGACTCCTCATCCTGTAGAGCCAGGTTCTGTAATTCGTTGCCGTCCAGTAGGCAAACTGAATATGGAAGATGATGGTGGTATTGATGCGAAATTGATTGCAGTACCACACGACAAATTAACACCAATTTATAAAGATGTGAAAGAATATACAGACCTTCCACCTTTACTGATTCAACAAGTTGAACACTTCTTCGCGCACTATAAAGACTTAGAGCCAGGGAAGTGGGTTAAATTAACAGGTTGGGAAGGTTCTGAAGTTGCTAAGCAAGAAGTGTTGAAAGCAATCGAAGCTGCTAAAAAATAATTTTGAAAAAATAAAGCCTGATTTTATTACCCTAAAATCAGGCTCATAAAAAAACCGCCATTCAATTGAATGGCGGTTTTTTATGAATTGATCTAAAGTGAATTAGAACAGTTTCACAGGAATATCAAGGAATAAACGCCATTCATTGGTTGAGCCAATGACATTGCTGACATATTGACCAGAAACATTATTATAGGTATCACTTGAACGTAAGTAAGAATAGCGAACACGTAGGCTTGCATCTTTCAATGCACCTGTTTGAACTGTATATTTGACTTGGTTAAAGAACTCATGTTCTTCGGCTTGGTCAATGATTTTTGAGCGATCTGTTATTTTAGCGATATCAATATCCCAACCATAAACAAATGCAGTTGTCCAGTTTAGACCAGGTAAACCGTGATTTTTGAAGTTGTAGTTATATTGTAGCCCGACAGATTTTTCATCATTACCATTAAAGTCACCTAAATAGGAATTAGGGACATAGATACTTTGTAAACCATCAGCATTATAGCCATAGTCATACCCAGTATTACCTGTGTTATCTTGATAAGAAAGCATGACATTATGTACATCTTTGCCATAGCCCACTGAAACAGCCCAAATCGAGTTTTTGCGGTTTGCTAGATCATCTGTGGTATGTGAATCAGTGAGCGCATCTTTATCCCATTTTGTATGATAACCCATGGCATCAAGTGTTAAGGTACTCTTGTCTTTTAAGCTTTGGGTAAAGTTTACATTGGCATAATGACGTTCTAGCTTATCTTGAACATCTAAGCCATAATACGATGAATTGAGTTGATCATTAAATTTATATTTAGCACCCCAAACTACTGCACGATCAAGTCCTTGACCTGTCACATCTTTATCGGTACTAATTTGGTTTGACATTTGGTTTTTTGTGAATTTACCTGCAACCACATTTAGATTTGGAATTTCATTACTTTCAATGAAAACACCTGTGTAATACTCAGGCACTAAACGGGCTTGATTACTTGCCATGACAGGAAGTGTTGACACCTGTGTACCATAAGTCACGGTTGTGTTGGAAATACGTGCTTTCACATTGGCACCACCACGAGCCCAATGATCATAAGCAAATCCACGATCATCTACAGGAATCATTTGATTACCCGTATTATTATTCGCACCAAGCTTGAAAGATGCATCACCTACTACGCCAACACCAAAGCCAACAATACCCTTTGTAAAGCCTGATTGAAGATCAAAAATGGCAGTTTGAGCAGTTGAGCTTGTATCATTTGTTAAACCGTCTTTTTTATCACGATTTAAAAAGCCTGTGCGGAATAGCACTGATCCTTCAGCGCCTTCAACGAAACCTTTAGATTCACTTTGCTCACTCGCAAAAGCTGTTGATATAAGTGCAGTTTGTACTAAAACTGCTAATGCTAATTTTTTTGTGTTTTGCATTGGGGAGCGAACCTTATACAAATTGGATGGAAAGAGAACAGCAATTGTATAAGTAATCGCTGAAAAATTTTCATTTTTATTTAACATATTCAACTAAAGTAATGCATTTTTTTGTAAGCGATATGTTTGAAATATTTTAATTTTAGTTAAAATACTCTGTTTTTTAAAATAACTCTTTATAAAACATTTAATTATTTTTCTTTTCTTAATTCTCTATTCTGATATAGATCGAAGAATATAATATATAGATCGTCCAGTCGCTTTGCCTTTTAAACAAAGGCTTTGTTTGATTTTCATCCAATCAAATACTGCAAAGATAGAAAATATAAAAATGAATGTGTAAGCATTTATGTTGTTCTTTTTCATATAAATTTTACCAATTATTAAAAAACCGTTTTAAAATTTATGCATAGCGAATCTTTGAAAGATTTTTTTAAGTTAAATTTGAGAGTTTAAATGCATAAAGATTCACATAAAGTTGCACTGTTTTTTGGTTTGATCTTTAGCAGTACGGTGACAATGGCGAGTGAGGAACAAAAAGAAAGTTCAAAAAATAAGGTCAGCGGAGGCCTTGCTGTGATGAGTCAGTATATCTATCGCGGTGGTGTTGAGAATGATAACCCAACTGTACAAGTGGGGCTTGAATATGCAGATGCCTCGGGGGTATATGTCGGGTATTGGGGGTCTACACTCAATTATGATGCAGCAGATGCCAGTAAGGATCACGGCTTTGAACATGACTTCTATATTGGCTATGCAGGAAGCTTGAGTCTTGATCTAAGCTATCGTTCACATATTGTCACTTATTTATATAATGATGGTGGCTCTGTTTCGAGTGAAGATGGCTCACAGCGCAGAAGTACTACAGGTGCAGAATGGGTGAGTAATCTTTCGTATCAAGATTTTGTTTTAGGTGTCAGCATAGCATTGGCTAATGTAAGTTATGCCAATGCAGGAGATACTTATTTAAATCTGACGCACCATTATATACTTCCACACGACATTAGCTTCAACAGCTCTTTAGGGGTATCGCTTTATCAGCATGGCAACGATGTGATGTTCTCCACTGAGCGACGCTTAACTTTAAATGAAATTCGACTAGGTTTGACTAAACCTATTGCAAATACAGGTTTTGAGCTGTCTGCTGATTATATTTATGGGGTATATGACCGAGCAGGAAATGATTTAGATCATCATGTAGTGTTAGGGTTAGCCTATAATTTCTAATATTTTCTGATTAAAAGTGCATCAGCTTATATCATGCTGGTGCACTTTTTTTATGCATTTAAAAAGAGCAAGTATAAAAGCTGGGTTCAAAATAGCGCATATTGTAAACAATTATGTTGAGCTAAATTAAATTACATAAATTAACAGCGAATGTTATTGGCCATAAAAGGCAGATGGTGTTTAATTTTTTTTATTCTTAATAAATTTTTATAAAACAAATAATTATTCTATTTTTTATGAGAGTGTAACTGGTTTTAATTTGAGTTTGGCATAGCTATTGCTAATTCCTACATGAGTTTATCGAAATAACCAAAAAAACGTCGGATACGATGTAGGGGAATCAAACAATGAAATTTGCACTTAAAGCATTATCTTTAGCTGTAGTGGCTTCAGCTTCTACATTCACTTTCGCAGATGACGAGCCAGCACTACCGTTTGGTTTCTCTTTTAGCGGAAGCGCTGCTGTAACAACCGACTATCGTTTCCGTGGTTTAACTCAAACCCAAAATGATCCAGCGGTACAAGCGGGCTTTACTTTGGCACATGAATCAGGCGTGTATTTGGGCCTTTGGGGTTCAAATGTTGATTTTGGTGAAGGTTCACCGAGCTTAGAACTCGATCCGTCAATTGGTTTTGCAACGACCTTAGAGAGTTTTGCTAGCAAGCCTGTACTTGATGTGGGCATGGTGTACTACAACTACCCAAGCGCAGATGATCTGAACTGGTTAGAGTTTTATGGCAAATTAACCTTTGCGAGTGTCTTTACTGAAGGTGATAGCTTACTCACCAATGTAAACTATACCAATGACTATGTTGCAGCAGATACAGACAGTTGGAACATCAATGCAGGTTATGCAATTCCATTTGGTTCAACAGGCTTTGGTGGTGTAGCGAATGTGGGTTATACCGTGGTAAGTGATGAAGATAAATATTCATTCAATGGTGATGATAACTATGTAGATTGGAAAGTGGGCGTGACCTATGCATTCAAATCTATCTCTGGTGCAACAGCAGAGTTAGCAGCAGTAGGTACCAATATTGATACCGATGATCTAGATCATGCTACAGCACGTGGTGTAGAAACAGGTGCAGTGTTTACCTTGACTAAAACTTTCTAAGTTTTAATCTCTTCAAAAACCCTCTAGTCCTAAGGACTAGAGGTTTTTTTTATATGAAGTTGGGCGATTTTTAGGCATTTTGCTGTCGGTAAGACAGCGCTTCGGTTAAATGTGTTGTTTGAATGTGCTCTGACTCAGCCAAGTCTGCAATGGTTCGAGCTACTCTTAAAATACGATGATAACCACGGGCAGATAAGTTCAGACGTTGCTGTGCTTTTTCAAAGATAAGAGTAGTTGCTGTATCTAGTAGAGCAAACTGTTCGAGTTGTTTGGGTGATAATGCCATGTTGAGACAGGTTTGGCGCTGGATTTGTCTTTCATAAGCTTGAATGACCCGCTCGCGAACGGTCGCTGAGTTTTCAACAACCTTTGTGTCCTGTAGCTCTGAGGCATGCAATGGTGGCACATCAATATGCAAATCAATACGGTCTAATAATGGGCCAGAAATACGGTTTTGATAGCGTTTTATGGCTTCTGCTGAACATTGGCAACGACTATCTTGATTAAAAGCATAACCACATGGGCAAGGGTTCATTGCTGCAATTAATTGAAAATTTGCAGGAAAGGTAATTTGCCGCGAAGCACGAGAAATCACAATTTCTTTGGACTCAATGGGTTGCCTTAGAACCTCCAAAACTTTTCGATCAAATTCAGGTAGTTCATCTAAAAACAGCACGCCTTTATGTGCCAATGTAATTTCACCAGGTTTGGGTTGCGACCCGCCACCGACTAAGGCAACAGCAGAAGCCGTGTGGTGCGGTGCGCGAAAGGGACGTTGCCCAAAAGGATGTTGATGATTGGCCACCGAGTAAATACTCGCCACTTCCAAATTCTCTTGCGTGTTTAAGGGCGGTAGAATACTGGCTAAACGTGATGCCAATAGGGTTTTCCCTGTCCCAGGAGGCCCCTTAAACAACAAGGAATGTCCACCTGCTGCCGCAATCTCTAAAGCACGTCTTGGACGTAGTTGGCCTTTAACATCCGCCAAATCAAATTTGTAATGCTGAGAGGTTTTTAGCGCCGCGGGCTGAAACTGTTGGATAAGATGGTTTTGCGACAGATGCGCACAGACTTGTTTTAAATGTTGCGCTGCAAACACTTGGAAGTTGGGCAATTGAGAGGCTTCTTGTGCATTGGCTTCAGGTAAAATCAGTTGATGCCCAGCTTGTTGGCAAGCTATCGCAATACTTAGAGTGCCCGAAATGGGTCGCAATTGCCCATCGAGTGCCAATTCACCAATAAATTCAAAATTTTCAGTCCCGTGTTCGGGGAGCTGACCAGAGGCAATTAAAATACCCAGTGCAATAGGTAAATCTAGTCGTGAACTGTCTTTGGGCAAGTCTGCGGGAGCAAGATTGATGGTGAGGCGTTTTGTCGGAAATTGATAACCACTATTAATGATGGCAGAGCGGACTCGATCTTTACTTTCTCGAACGGCTGCTTCAGGAAGCCCCACAATGGTTAGAGAAGGAAGTCCTTGGCTGAGATGAACTTCAACTTCAACGGATGGTGCATATAATCCGAGCAAAGCTCGAGTGTGAATTTTGGCAAAAGACATATTTTGTTCCATTATAGTGCATTATTTTAATTCGTTAGTGTCTTCTGTTGCACCAAGCAGGTGCTTATTTTTTGTTCTGAATGCGTAGCTCTAATGCTTCAACCTGTGCAAGTAATTCAGTTAAGCGTAAATTTGCATTGTTTAGTGCAGTTCGTTGACGTTCAATTTCATCTTTTGAGACTAAATCCATTTTGGTGACTGCTTCGTTTAATAATGCTCGAAGATTGTGTTCTAAGTCTTTTTTAGGTTGCTCGACTTGTTCCAGTATGGCTTGTAATAAAGTTTCGATCATTTCTATATCCATGGGTTGGAGAAGTGACAGCAGTGTACCATTGCTGCTTCTGACTCTATAGCCTTTCAGATGAAATATGATTTCATGGATTGTAAAAAATTCTAAATCTTCGACTAAAAAACCTGAATTTTGAAGCTCAAAACGCATTTAAATGTATAGAATAGAGTATAAAGAAAACTCATGTCAGACTTTCTTTCTCCCCCAACCTAAGAATTTTTGGCATGAAATTTGAACATAAAACCTTACTGGTGAAATAAGCCGAAGGAAAACAAACATGAAGCTCGTAACTGCAATTGTAAAACCGTTTAAATTGGATGATGTGCGTGAAGCACTATCTGAAATTGGTGTTCAAGGGATCACCGTGACTGAAGTCAAAGGTTTTGGTCGTCAAAAAGGTCATACTGAACTTTATCGTGGTGCTGAATATGTCGTTGATTTCTTACCAAAAGTAAAAATTGAGATCGCAATCAGCGATGAAATGGTTGATGCGGTAATTGAATCAATCACTCGTGTGGCTAGTACTGGAAAAATTGGTGACGGTAAGATTTTCGTAACGAATTTAGAACAAGTCATCCGTATTCGTACAGGTGAGACAGGTGCTGATGCCGTTTAATTTGGCATGAAGTTTGCTGAGTAACACATAACTCGCACAAATTAGGTTGGGGGATACGAATGAAAAAGATGCTATTCGCGTTGGGTTTATCTAGCGCACTTTTAGGTGGCTCTGTTGCATGGGCTGAAGAAGCGGCAACAGCGCCAACTCCATCAGAACAAGTCACAGTGGTTGAAACAACGGATGTTGCTGCCCCAGCAGCACAAGCGGTAGAAGCCGTTACTGCCTCAGTAGAAGCGCCAGCACCTGCAGAAGAAGAACCAAAATTAGATACAGGTGATACAGCGTGGATTTTAGTTTCTACGGCACTCGTTTTACTGATGACTATTCCTGGTTTAGCGTTGTTCTACGGCGGTATGGTTCGTAAGAAAAACGTTTTAAGTACGATGGCGCATAGCTTTGTAGCTGCAGCTGTAGTAAGTATTGCATGGGTTGTAATTGGCTATACTTTAGCATTTGGTGAAGGTAATGCCTTTATCGGTGGTTTAGATAAGTTCATGTTGACAGGCATTACTACCGATGCGTTAACGGGGACAATTCCTGAGATTTTATTCGTCATTTTCCAAATGACCTTTGCCATCATCACGGTTGCAATTATCAGTGGTTCAATTGCTGAACGTATGAAATTCGGCGCATTTGTTGCATTCACTGCGATTTGGGTTGTGGTGGTCTACGCACCCATTACCCACTGGGTATGGGGTGGCGGTTGGTTAGGTCATGATGGTGCTCTAGACTTTGCAGGCGGTACGGTTGTTCATATTAACTCAGGTGTAGCGGGTTTAGTTGCAGCGTATATGCTCGGTAAGCGTATGGGCTTGGGTCGTGAATCAATGGCTCCGCACAATTTGGCTTTAACCGTGGTCGGTGCAAGCTTGCTTTGGGTAGGTTGGTTTGGCTTTAACGGTGGTTCTGCATTGGGTGCAAACGGTTCTGCAGGTTATGCATTACTTGTGACTCAAGTGGCAGCGGCTGCAGCAGCAATTTCTTGGTTAATTACTGAAAAAGTTGCGCGTGGTAAAGGTTCTGTTTTAGGCGCTGCATCAGGTGCAGTTGCTGGTCTTGTGGTGATTACACCAGCAGCAGGTTTTGTCACTGTAGGTGGCGCGCTAGCTATGGGCCTTATTGGTGGTGTAGTGTGCTTCTGGGGCATTAGCGGATTGAAACGTATATTAAAAGCAGATGATTCTTTAGATGCCTTTGGTCTACATGGTGTGGGTGGTATCGTGGGTGCAATTTTAACCGCCTTCTTTGCTAGCGATTTCATCATGGGTGATAAAGCACCGACGGATATCATGCATCAACTTTGGGTTCAAGTTGAAGGCGTATTAGCAACAATTGCGTACTCAGCAGTATTAACTTTCATCATTTTAAAAGTGATTGACCTTGTGATTGGAATTCGTGTTGAATCTGATGATGAGCGCATGGGTCTAGACTTGAGCCAACATGGTGAACGTGTTGACTAAGCAATAGAATAATAAATAAACAGTATAATCAATATATTGTGTGAAACAGCCCGAAAGGGCTGTTTTTTTTCTATATCTAGCGTAAAACTCTACAAAACACAGAATTTTTGCTACACTTTAAATCCATTCAAATTTGTTCAATTTAACCACTATGCATTGTCCATTTTGCAACGCTGAAGACAGTAAAGTGATCGACTCCCGTTTGGCCGCTGAGGGTTGTCAAATTCGCCGTCGTCGAGAATGTATTGGTTGCGGTGAACGATTCACAACTTTTGAAAGTTATGAAGTGGTTATGCCTCGTGTGCTTAAGTCTGATGGAAAAAGTGAACCTTTTGATGAAGCAAAACTGCGTCGTTCCTTGATGCATGCTTTACAAAAGCGTCCAGTGACCCAAGAGCAGATTGAAACCGTTTTGAGTGATATTCAACTGCAAATTCGCCGTTTAGGTGAGCGCGATGTAAAGTCTCGCACCATTGGTGAAATTGTGATGCAGGCTTTATTTGCACTGGATCATGTTGCCTATGTGCGTTTTGCATCAGTCTATCAAGATTTCCAAGATGTGGATGCATTTCGTCATCAAATTGAACAAATGCAACAACGTGAACATTAATCGAGTTTTCATCCATGTCTGAATTACAGTCCAGTTCTTTACAAGCTGACCAAGCTTGGATGAAACAAGCGATTGCTTTAGCAATGCAAGGTCAATACAGCACTAAACCAAATCCAAATGTAGGCTGTGTCATTGTCAAAAATGGACAGTTACTAGGCACGGGTTATCATCCTAAAGCAGGCCAACCCCATGCAGAAGTTTTTGCCATGCGTGAAGCAGGCGAACAGACTCGGGGTGCAACAGCTTATGTGACCTTAGAGCCGTGCGCGCATTATGGGCGTACACCGCCATGTGCCAAAGGTTTGGTTGAGGCAGGAGTGGCACGTGTTGTGATTGCCTGTCCAGATCCCAATCCCTTAGTGGCAGGTAAAGGCGTTCAAATTTTAGAAGAAGCAGGTATTGAGGTTGAGGTTGGTACTTGCCAAGCCGAAGCGCATCAGTTGAATTCGGGTTTTTTAAAAGCCATGGCAACAGGCATGCCCTATGTGCGTTTAAAAGTCGCTTCTAGTTTAGATGGTCGAACCGCGATGGCGTCGGGTGAGTCAAAATGGATTACAGGCTCAGCAGCACGTTTAGATGTTCAGCATTTTCGTGCCATTTCTGGTGTCGTGATCACGGGGATTGAAACGATATTGGCCGATGATCCTCAACTCAATGTGAGGGAGCTTCAGAGTGTAGCTGATATTAATACTGTGATACAGCCAAAACGTCTGATCTTAGATCGTCAAGGACGTCTACCTTTGACTGCTCAGATCCTACAACAACCTGATACCGTGATGGTGATGGGGCCTTATCGTCAAGTATTAGCCGATTTAGGCGTGCTACAGTTTGCTGTACAGCCTTTAGATCAGTTATTAAAGCAGTTGGTTCAATCACATCAGATTTATGATGTCATGGTTGAAGCAGGTGCAACGTTATCGACGGCTTTTTTACAAGAAAAGTTGGTTGATGAAATGATTAGTTATGTAGCACCGACCTTATTGGGTCAGTCTGCACGTGCAATGTTCAATGCTGAGTTTTCTCAGATGGCAGAGCAACTCCGCTTTAAGCTGCTGGATGTTACCCGATTGGGTGATGATGTGCGCTTAACGCTTATTCCATCTCAAGAGTCATTATGAGTTCAGAGTCTACGGTTTATCATAAACGTCGTCATGCGGCACGTACTACAGATGAATACCTATTTCATCAACTTGTTCCTTATTTGGGGAATAAGCGCCGTCTGTTGCATCTGATTTTAGAAGCACTTGAGAGTACTGGAACGTTAAACCGTACAGATGGTCGTGCGCCTATTTTTGCAGACTTCTTTGCAGGCTCAGGTGTGGTCTCACGTTTGGCACGCCAAAATGGTTATCGGGTGATTGCCAATGACTGGGAACCGTATAGCCATGCTCTGAATAATGCCGTGTTATCTTGCGTTGATGCACCTGCATTTAAAGAGTTGGGTGGCTATCAAAAAGCCATTGATTATTTAAATCGCCTGCCTGAAGTGAAAGGCTGGGTGACGCATAATCTGTGTCCGCGTAATGATGAAATTTATGATCCGAGCCGTGACCGTTTGTTCTTTAAGCGTCGCAACGGCATGCGTATTGATGCGATTCGTCAGCAAATTGCGACTTGGCAAGCACAGGGTGCTATTGATGATGTGGAAATGTCAGCACTGTTGGCGCCGCTACTGTACTCTGCCAGTTTTGTCAGCAATACTTCAGGCGTCTTTAAAAGCTTCCACCACGGTTGGGGGGGGAAAACTCAAACAGCGTTAGAGCGGATTGAGTCCTTGCTTTGGTTAACGCCGAGCCGTTTTTGTGAAGTGGGTGACCCGAAAAAACCTGCGGCGGAAATGTGGTGTGTCGATGCACAACATTTGGCCAATCAAATGAGTGGTTTTGAGGTCGATGTGGCGTATTTAGACCCACCTTATAACCAGCATGCCTACAGCAGTAATTATCATGTGTTGAATGCTTTAACGCTATGGGATCAGGTTGATTTACCAACACCCGATACCAAAGGCTTTAAAAGCGGGATCGACCGTGCATGGCGTAAAGAACGCCCGAGCCCATATAACTCTTCTAAGTATGCCAAAGAAGCTTATGAGAAGTTACTTTCGACCATCAATGCACGTTACATTTTAACCAGCTATTCAACCGATGGTAATATTGAAGCAGGTGATTTGCTCAAGGCGAATCTAGAGCGTGGACGAGTGACTTTATTGACACAAGATGTACCTCGTTATCGCGTGAGTAAGCAACGCCAGTCGGAGCGCGCACGTGTGTTAGAGTTTATTGTGATCACCGATACCCATGCCAAGTCAGGGCCACCAATTCGACAGTTACTTGGGCAATTATACCATTATGCAGAATTGGGCGGGGTCGATACATCTGGAGTCACCACGCAGTTGGCACTGTGGTAAGAAGATTGAGGTAAAAATAAGTCATGTTTACAGGGATCATTGAAAGTCTAGGCACTGTTGAAAGCCTGCAAAATGTCGGTGGTGACGTGCGTTTACGCATTGGTACGGATCTCGATATGTCAGATGTACATTTAGGTGACTCGATTGCCACCAACGGTATTTGCCTCACGGTGATTGATTGGGGGGAGCATTGGTATGCTGCAGATGTTTCGCGTGAAAGTCTGAACCGAACCACACTGGGTAGTTGGAAAGTGGGGCAACGGGTCAATGTAGAAAAGGCGATGTTGCCAACCACACGCTTTGGTGGACACATTGTGTCAGGGCATGTCGATGTGGTGGGTGAAATTACCGTTGTACGTGAAGATGCACGCTCGCTGTATTTTGAAGTCACAGCACCGCCTGAAATTGCCCGTTATTTGGCAGAAAAGGGTTCGATTACAGTTGATGGCATTAGTTTGACCATTAACCATTTACGTGGGCATATTTTGAGTCTCAATTTAATTCCGCATACGGCGGAACGAACCAATATTGCAACGTGGAAGTCAGGCAGTAAAGTGAACCTTGAAGTAGATGTGTTAGCACGCTACATCGAACGCCTGATGATGGGTGATAAAGCAGCTGAAACTACCCCACAATCTAAAATTAGTTTAGACTTTTTGGCACAAAATGGTTTCTTGAAATAGAAAAATCGTTTAGATTGCAGCAAGAATAGACAAAAGATGAGCTCCCTATTTTGCCAAAATGAGGGAGTTTTTATTTTGAAATGAATAGGTAAGCAATTGAGTATGATGAAAGATAGTACGCAGTTTATTGCACGGATACGTGACAATGATTGATTTTTTTCTCCATCTAGAACAATTATTGCCCGTACTACTTGCAGAATACGGCCTTTGGATTTATGCGATTCTTTTTCTGATTATTTTTGCAGAAACGGGTTTCGTTTTTATGTTCTTTTTGCCTGGTGACAGTTTATTAATTGCCATTGGCGCACTGTGTTCAAGCTCAGATTTAATTCACATCCATACCATGGGTAGTTTGATGATTATTGCTGCGGTATTGGGCTATAGTGTCAATTATTATACGGGCCAAAAACTAGGCTTCAAGTTTGCACATCAACATTCACGTTGGTTGAAACCTGAATATATGGTGAAAACCAATCAGTACTTCCTAAAGCATGGTGGTAAAACCATTTTAGTAGCACGTTTCATTCCTTTTGTCCGTTCGTTTGCTCCTTTTGCAGCAGGTGCAGGACATATGAGTTTGAGTAGTTTTATGTGGTACAACGTCACAGGTGGTTTGATTTGGATCACCAGTTTGTTGGCGATTGGTTATGGTGTGGGTAACACTTTATCGTTCATGGTCGGGGTATTCGCTTAACGACTAACAATGGAGAGCGTGATGCAGACATAAAGAAACTCACCGAAGTGAGTTTACATGAATGGGTCACTTATTCGGCAGTGTTGGATACCACCTCATCTGAAAAATTTGAGTTTTTCAGAATATAATCAATTTCTTCTTGTGCCGCAGCTTTCAGCTTGCTGCGGTAGGCGGTCACAGATTCCTCAATTAAGGTTTCTGCTTCAAGTTCCAAGCGTAAACGGACACTTTCAAGTTCAGATAAAATCTGTGCATCGTTAATGCTGAGCTTCGCTTTGGCATAATCCAGTGCGTGCTCAGGTGTTTTTTCATAGCGTGCAGTATAGTTTGAAATTTCCTGATCAACGCTTTGTCGCATGACATTCAACGCTTGCGTTTGCTCATTAAACTGACGAATTTCATCTTTTTTCAGGCTTTCAGCATAAGCTTCCTGTGCAGCACGTTTATCTGCCAGGGATTTTTCCAACGCTTCTTGCTTACGAATTCGCGCTTCTTCAATCAGCTGTGCTTTCAGGTCAGCATAGGCTTGCTCAATTTTTTGGGTAGAGACGGCTTGAGCGCTTTGGTCTTGTTCAATCCAACTGTGTAAACCTGTTTCAGGTTTGAGTACATCACAGACGCGACTCAGGTCATCAATAAAGGCCTGACGAACAGCATCAGGGACATTTAACCAGCGCTGTTTAAAATCTGGACCAACATTCAATGCCACTACGCATCTCCTTATGTCAACGGTGGAAAGGTTTAGAGCTTGAAGGTTCGAGCTTCCACACCTAAACGTCGATACTGTTTAAATTTTTCACGACCTTGTTGTTTGGCCGACTCGTTATTTTCAATAATTTCTATAATGTGGCTAAATTTTTCGAACTGTTCAATAGCTCGATCGTTAAAATTGAACACAATCCAATCGGATTGTTCGGGCAGTTGGCCTGAAATACAGATTCGAGCCTCAATTTGATCAATGCCATGCGGAATAAAGCTTGTACGATCAAAACTCCACAACCGTTCATCTAATTGCTGCTGTCGTTCAGTGTCACTTGCATACAACCAGATTCGCTCTGGTTGGCGCAAGATTTTTCGGCATAAACGACAAGCACTTTCGACTTGTCGTTCAGGACTTTGTTCAAACAGGTAAAAGCTAATATTAGCCATTAGATTGCGCACGATTGGCTAAGAATTGCATCAGTAAAGGCACTGGACGCCCTGTTGCACCCTTATTGGCGCCCGAATTCCATGCTGTACCTGCAATGTCTAAGTGCGCCCAACGGTAATCACGGGTGAAGCGTTGCAAGAAGCAAGCCGCCGTCACAGCACCAGCTTTAGGCCCGCCAATGTTGGCAATATCGGCAAATGGGGAGTCGAGTTGTTCTTGATAATCATCAATCACCGGCATGCGCCAGACGCGGTCAAAGCTGTTTTGACCTGCGTTGGATAATTCTGCTGCTAATTCATCATCAGGAGTAAACATTCCTGTGAGTACAGAACCGAGTGCAACGACACAAGCACCTGTTAAGGTTGCAATATCAATCACCAGTTCGGGATTAAAACGTTTTACATAGGTCAAGGTGTCGCACAGCACCAAACGACCTTCAGCATCAGTATTTAAAATTTCAACGGTTTGGCCACTCATGGTGCTCACAATGTCACCTGGGCGCGTTGCCTTACCTGATGGCATATTTTCAGCCGCAGCAATCGTACCTACGACATGAATGGCTAAACCTGATTCACAAAGAGCCCGTAGGGTACCTAAAACCGAGGCAGCGCCACACATGTCGAATTTCATTTCATCCATGCCTGCACCTGGTTTGAGTGAAATACCACCTGTATCGAAAGTGATGCCTTTACCGACTAAGACCACAGGTGCCTCAGGGCGGTCTGCTTGATATTCAATCGTGATGATACGGCCTGGGCGATCTGAGCCTTTGCTCACTGCAAGGAAAGAGTGCATACCCAAGTCAGCCATTTGCTGTTCATCGAGGACATTAACGCGGAGCAGGTCAGGGTATTGAGCTGCTAGAGCTAAAGCTTGTTCAGCTAAATATTCAGGGAAGCAGATATTGCCCGGACGATTACCTAAGTCACGTGCAAAGCTTTGACCTGATTGCACTGCTTCAATCAATTTGAGCTGTGCATCATTCAGTGTCGAGTTGGTTGCAATGAAGCTAATGTGTTCAAGCACAGCCTCTGTTTTTTTCGATTTGAATTCGTCAAAAGCATACGCTGCTTGCGTCAAGCTTAGGGCAAATAAATAATGCAATTCGGTTGGGAGGGCTGAAAGATCAATACTGATGTGTTTGAATTTTTTTTGTGAAGCTTTGATAATAGTTTGTGCAACTTTAGCCAGTTTTGCTGTTTGTAATTCAGCAGCTTTACCAATTCCTAACAATGCTGCATTTGGGCTTGTTGGGATTTGAGCAATGAGGCTTAAGGTTTCATTGAAAGCGGCTTTAAACTGAGCTGCCTCAACTAAGTTGTTTAAATCATTAATTTGATAACTATTTGTAAGCTGTTGAGTGTTTTCAGAATCTACTAATATCAACAAAAATTGGCTAGACGTATTCTCTGCGAATGACGTATTAATAGAGAGTTTCATAAGTTTTATTTAAGCCTTATAAAGTTTGAAAATGATTAAACCACTGAAACATTAACATGAATAGAGTTGCAAAGTGCAACAAGAGTACAGGTTTTATATTTTCACTATTCGGGTAAACTAGCGCTAGTTTTTATTCACCTATTTTTGGAAGCATTAATTTGATTATTCGGCGTTATCTGGTCAAACAAGTGGTGTCGACATCCTTGGTTGTGATTGCCTTATTGACCTTGATCATGATGGGCGGTCGTTTGATCAAGTATTTTGGTGTAGCCGCACAAGGTCGCTTGGATGCAGGTATTTTATTTAGCATTATTGGCTATCGTTTGCCTGAATTTTTAACGCTCATACTTCCTCTAGGCTTCTTCATTGGTTTGATGCTGGTGTTTGGTCGTTTATATGTCGATCATGAAATGGCGGTACTTAATGGTAGTGGGGTTAGTCGTAATCAGTTAGGACGGCTTCTGATTCCACTTACGGTGGTTTATCTTGCTGTCCAAGCAATTTTAATGTTGTGGATGGCGCCGTGGGGTGTTCGTCAATTTGAACAACTCACCACCAGTCAGGCAGTACGAACAGGGTTTGATCTGGTTCGTCCTAAAGAGTTCATTTCATCTGGCCCTTATACTATTTATGCAGGTGATTTGTCGGAAGACCGCAAGAATCTCAAAGATATTTTCTTTTATCAGCGTGCTGAAAAAGAGGGTAAGCCTGATGTCATGATTTTGGCCAAAGAAGCCACACGTGTTGAAATTAAAAATGATCCTGCCAATGTGGTGGACTTGGTACAGGGTCGACGTTATGAAATTTATCCAGGACAGCCGCGTTATACGCAAGCGGAGTTTCAGTCTTATCGTCTACGCTTAGAAAATGATAAAGAAGCGAAGTTTGAAAGTGCTGATGTTGAAGCACTGTCTACTGTGAAACTTTGGGATAATCGTAATGATCCTGTCGTGGCGAGTGAATTGGGTTGGCGTATTTTTGTGCCTTTTGCGATTGTGGTCGCATTGATGCTTGCTGTAGCTTTATCTGAAGTGAGTCCACGTCAAGGGCGTTATTTAAAGCTGTTTCCAGCATTACTGATTTTTGCCAGTCTGATTGTGGCGTTAATGGCCATTAAAACTCGGGTCAGCAAAGAAGAAATGGGCATTTGGGCTTATCCACTGATTTTGGTGATTTATGCGATTGCAGCAGCACTGTTTTCTCGTAAACAAAAGCTTGCACCCAAAATTAAGAAAACATTACAACGAGCGGGGTCTTAATCATGTTCGCACGTCGTATAGTCGCAAAACATGTGACCAAAACCACCGCGATGGCAATGATAGGTGCCACAGCCATTTTATCAGTTCTACAAATTCTGTTTACTTATTTAGGTGAGTTAGGCTCTCTCAAAGATGGGTATGGGGCGTTGGATGCTTTACGCTACGTCCTATGGGGGGCACCACAATATTTGTATGAAATTCTGCCGATTGCAGCACTGATTGGTTCTGTATTGGGCTTGGGCACTTTGGCATCGAACAGTGAGCTGATAGTGATGCGCTCTGTTGGTGTGAGTCTTTGGCGGATCGTCGGTTGGGTGATTCGTTCAGCATTGATTTTAGTGGTGCTGTCTTTTGCTCTAAGTGAATGGGTGATTCCCTATACCAATGAGCAAGCCAAAAGTGTGAAAAGTCATCGAACTGCTGCTGAGTTGGGCGAAGTCCGTGGTTATTGGACGCGAGAAGGGCAACGCTTTATTTATGTCGATTATGCCAACTCTCAAGGTCAATTGAAAAATGTGCAAGTGGTCGACTTTGATCGGGATGCCCGTTTAAAAGGGGTATTGAATGCCGAACAGGGGCAATTTGTACAAGATGGCCGTTGGATTTTACAGAATACTGCACAAGTCGATTTGCTGGAAACGGGGAATGCGTCTTTACAAAAAGCAACTGAGATGCCTTTGGCCTTAGCTTTACAACCGAAATATGTACATATGGTGACTATTGATCCTGAAGATCTATCACCGAGTCAATTGGTTAGTTTCATGAGTTATATGCATGAATACAGCCAAGTGCCTAAAACGTATCAGTTGGCTTTTTGGCAGAAAGTGGCCTCTCCATTTGCTTTAATTGCCTTGGTGTTGATTGCGTGTTCCTTTATTTTTGGTCCACTTCGCCAACAGTCGATGGGCTTTCGTTTGGTGATTGCACTGTTTACAGGTTTAGGATTCTTTTACCTACAAGACTTCTTGGGGTATGCAAGTTTGGTGTATTCACCATCACCTGCGTGGTTTGTTTTTGTGCCGATCTTATTGATGTTTACAGCAGGCGGTTATTTATTACAACGTGCGCGTTAACTGTACGATATTGAAGAAAACAATGCGAATGATGGTGTTAAACCATCATGCCTGCATAGAGTCTTGACCGAAAATTCGGTAAGATATAGCGATTAATTTGTAGACAAAAAAGAGTGTTTATTATGGCGGATGCAACTGCTGGCAAAATTCCTCACGTATTGGTGATTATGGATGGTGTGGGTCATCGTGAGGCGGTCGAAGACAATGCATTTTTAGCAGCAAATCGACCAAATTTAACAGCGATTGAAGCAAAGCATCCGCATAGCTTAATTTCAGGCTCTGGTGAAGACGTCGGCTTACCAGATGGTCAAATGGGCAACTCTGAAGTGGGTCATATGAACTTGGGCGCAGGGCGTGTGCTCTATCAAGACTTTACCCGAATCACCAAAGACATTCGCACAGGTGCTTTTTTTGAGCATGAAGTGTTGGTCGATGCTGTTGAAAAAGCCAAAGCAGCGGGTGGTGTGGTACACATCATGGGCTTGTTGTCTGAAGGTGGGGTACATTCACACGAAGATCATATTGTGGCTATGGCTGAACTTGCGTTAAAACGTGGTGCAACCGTGTACCTTCATGCCTTCTTAGATGGTCGTGATACGCCGCCACGCAGTGCTCAACCCTCTTTAGAAAAATTAGATGCATTGTTTGCTCAATATCCAAATCAAGGACGTATTGTCAGCTTGATTGGTCGTTATTTTGCGATGGATCGTGACAATCGTTGGGACCGTGTAGAGCAAGCTTATCGCTTACTCACAGAGTCTGAAGCTACACGTACTGCGGCTACGGCAGTTGAAGGTTTGGAACTGGCTTATGCGGCTGATGAGTCGGATGAGTTTGTCAAAGCAACACGTATTGGCGATGCTGTGAAAGTTGAAGATGGTGACAGTATTGTCTTTATGAACTTCCGTGCCGACCGTGCACGTGAGATCACTAAAGCGTTTGTTGAAAAAGATTTTGCAGGTTTTGCACGTAAAGTCGTACCCAACTTATCGAAATTTGTCATGTTGACACGTTACCAAGCCAGTATTGATGCGCCTGTAGCGTATATGCCTGAAGCATTGAAAAACTCGATTGGTGAATATCTTTCAGACCTTGGCAAAACCCAATTGCGTATTGCTGAAACTGAGAAATATGCACATGTGACGTTTTTCTTCAGCGGTGGCCGTGAAGATGAATATCTGGGTGAAAAACGTATTTTGATTCCTTCACCGAATGTTGCGACTTATGACCTCAAGCCAGAAATGAGCGCATATGAAGTAACCGATGAATTGGTGGCTGCGATTAACTCAGGCGAGTTTGATCTGTTGGTGGTGAACTATGCCAATGGCGACATGGTTGGCCATACGGGCGTGTTTAATGCTGCGGTGAAAGCAGTGGAAGCCGTTGATTTATGCTTAGGCCGTGTCTATGAAGCGGTGATGGCACAAAAAGGTCATATGTTAATTACGGCTGACCATGGTAATGTTGAACAAATGCAGGATTATCATAGCGGTCAGGTACATACTCAGCATACCACAGAGCTCGTGCCGTTCATTTATGTAGGACCAACGCAAGCAACCATCGCTGAAGGTGGCGTATTGGCTGATGTCGCACCAACGCTACTCAGCTTAATGCACATTCCTGTTCCTACAGAAATGCAAGGTCGTAACTTAATTACATTAGACGTATAAATCAATTTGGGTGGATAAATGGCAAAAGCATCGTGGACTTCAATAGGTGTAATGATTGCTTTAGGTTTTGCTTTGATCCACCCAGTGGGTGCTGTTGCAAAAACAGCGACTGCACCTGCTTTTGATGATGAATTGGAACAGGGCTATGTTGAGGTTCCAATAGAATCCATTCAACAATTTGTGCAAATTTATGGTTTAGTCAAAGATAATTATGTGGCTGAACGCAGTGATGATGCTCTTTTTCAACAGGCCATTAAAGGCTTGGTCGGCGGTTTAGACCGTTATTCCCGCTATTTATCACCGCAAGAATATAAGCAGTTGGTGCAATATACTGAAGGAGATTTGGCTTCGGTAGATTTTGGTTTAGTATTTGATTCCCGCTTACAACAATGGCTGATACGTGGGCTGAAACCTGATTCAGACTCGAGCAAATTGGGTTTAAAAAATGCAGATGCCATTTTTAAAATAGATGATCAGGAATTACATAAGCTCAGCCATACTCAGGTGAATGATTTACTCAGTGGTGCCATCGGCAGTACGGTGAGCCTTCAGTTGAAAGCTAATTCTGTTCCAATCAATGTGGTGAGAACCCGAAAGGTTGAAACAGATATTCAGTCTCAGTTATTGAACAACCAAGTATTGGTGCTGAAAGTTCGTGTTTTCCAACAAGATACCGCCAACGAAATTCAACAGTTGATTGAAGAACACCATTCGTCGCGTCTAAAAGCAGTGTTGATTGATCTCAGGAATAACCCGGGAGGATTGTTGTCTGCTGCAGTGGAATCTGCTGATCTATTTTTAAATCAAGGCGTCATTGTTTCAACGAAAAGCCGCTCTGAGGGTGATCAGCAGTTTCAGGCCTTACCAAGCTTTGAGTTTCAAAACTTGAAAGTAGGAATTTTAATCAATGATCGCTCTGCATCAGCGGCAGAAGTATTTACTGCGGCGCTCAAGGAACATGGGCGAGCATGGGTGATTGGTGAGAAAAGTTATGGCAAAGGGGTCGTGCAGAAACTTTTTCCACTGTCCAATGGTGCAGCTTTGCAAATGACCGTGTCTCACTATTACACGCCAACTGGTCAGATGATTGAAGGGGTAGGAATTGCGCCAAATCAGGTTTATCCAATGCCACACGAACTCAAAGACGAAAGCTATGTTGAACATGTGGCAGAGATTTTAATTAACCGTCGTTAAGTCTTTAAACGGAATCGTCTTCACCATCGAGTCCGAATTTCTTCAAGCGATAACGTAAAGAACGGAATGACATGCCGAGCTTTTTAGCCGCCAGTGTTCGGTTCCAGTGGGTGAGATTGAGTGCATTCATCAAAATTTCTTTTTCAATTTTTTCTAAATACAGCTCTAAGCCTTCTTCAGGTAATTTGCGTGAAGGCACAGGGCTAAGTTGATCAGTACCAATCGCACCCTGTTGTGTGGCATTAGTATAGTTGGCCTGTGCAATCGGTCGCAGTGGGGCGGTTTGCAAGTGCGGTAAGTCAATACTGCTTTCATCACTTAAAGTGATGGCACGTTCCATCATATTGCGCAGTTCACGCACATTGCCCGGATAATATTGGGCCAATAAAAACTCACGTGCACGTTCACTTAGGGTTTTGACCGGGATGTCCCACTCTTGACAGATTTTCTGAATGAAATGCTGTGCCAAAAGAATAATGTCATTACCGCGCTCACGTAGGGCAGGCAGTACAATGTCCATAACATGGATGCGGAAATATAAGTCCTGACGGAATTTACCTTGTTGTACTAAGGCTTCAAGGTCTTGGTGGCTGGCACTAATCACACGGAAATCGACATCAATTTCGGTATCGCTACCAATGGGACGAATACGCTTTTCTTGTACTGCACGTAAGAGTTTGACTTGCATGGTTAGTGGCAGTTCTGCAATTTCATCTAAAAATAGACTGCCACCATGTGCAGAAAGGATCAGGCCTTGTTTGTCTTGGGTTGCCCCTGTGAAACTACCTTTACGATGTCCAAATAGTTCACTTTCCATCAGTTCTGTCGGGATAGCACCACAGTTGATGGCAATAAATGGCCCTTCATTACGGTTACTCAGGCGATGTACCAAATTGGCTACCACTTCTTTACCAGTTCCTGATTCACCTGTAATAAAGACAGGGGCTTGTGAACGGGCAATTTTTTTCAAGGTCACACGAAGCTGTTGAATAGGAAGGGATTGACCAATTAACAGTTTGTGTTCAAGCGTATCTTCTTGAATATGTAGCTGGCTGATAGGCTGGTTAAAGGCTTTTTGTAAAAGTTGCTCTAAATGCTTTTGGTTGATTGGTTTACTGACAAAATCAAAAGCACCCGCTTTTAATGCGGCAATCGCGACATCCATGTTGCCATAAGCAGTTAATACAGCTACAGGTAGATTAGGATAATTTTGAGCAATAAAATCCACCAGCGTTAATCCATTACCATCGGGTAAATTCAAATCTGTCAGACAGGCATCATATTGATGTGTTTTAAGTGCTTGAACAGCCTCCTGTAAGCGATAGGCAATATGCGTATCAATCCCCATTCGACTTAAAGACATTTGCATCAGTGTACATAAGTCTTGTTCATCATCCACCAATAAGACAAGTGGTTTTTTTTCCACGCTTAACCCCGAAAATTACACGTCATTGTTTATACGAGGGCATTCAATCCGAAAGCATGCCCCTATTTTTTGTTCTACATAGTATAGCTTAGCTTGGTTGGCTTCGCAGAAACTATGGGATAAATATAATCCTAAACCAGTTCCATTGATTGAGGTACTGAAAAACGGTTGAAACAAGGTAGTTTGATCCTGAGTGGCGACCCCGTCTCCAAAATCGCAAACCTCAATGTGAACAAGGTTTTTATAGCTATAGACGCGAATTTGAATATGTTCAGCTTCCGTTGCATTATGCCGGATGGCATTTCGAATCAGGTTGATCAGCACTTGTCTCAGTTGTTGTTCGTCGAACTGAATATAAGCTTGATCTGAAATACGGCAGTCAATTTGCTCTTTGACATCGGGCAAATCTTCAATGATAAAACGTTCTAAAAAAGCTGCGACATCAATTAAAGTCGGATAGGTTTCTTTACTTCGTGCCATGCTCAGTGTGTCGCCGATAATTTTATCAATCCGTGAAGCTTGTTTGGCAATCATGTTATGCAATAGTTCTTGTTGTGGGCCATTGACTTGCATCAGTTCATTGGCTTGAGTGATGGCTGCCAAAGGATTGCGAATTTCATGTGCAATGCTGGCAGAAAGTTGGCCCAGTGCAGCCAGTTTGAGTTGTTGTACGCGTTGATTAATTTTCTGTGCGTCTTGCAGCACAAATAAAGTCAGCGTTTGATTCGGGACTTGTAGTTTTTGAATTTCGATTTGAATTTGAAAGCGACTCAACTGTGATTTAAATTGGAATTTTTCCCCATTTTTCAGTTGGTCGAATTTGAGTAGCTCGAATAAATCAGGTTGTGCTTTATACAAAGGGTATTTGTCATTGGCATAAATCGGAGAAATACCCAAGAGTGCACATGCTGCAGGGTTACTGAGTACAATATGGCAGTTTTCATCGAGAACCAAATAACCCAGCTCGGTTTGCTCAAGAATATAACGGTTAATATTTTGCAGTTGATCTAATTCTTGAGATTGGTAAAAGTTTATGTTTTCAAGGAATTGGAAGCGTCGAACAGCAATTTGACCTGACCCATACACCACAAAAAATAAAAAGGCGAGCACTGCACTGTTGCCAATGGTGTTGAGTGAACTAATTGAAAATAATGTCCCAATAAAATGCTGATAAACCAGTGTAATCACTGCGATCAAAGTAATGATGAGCGCTTTTTGTTTATCCACCAATAAGGAAGAGGCAAAAATCGTGATCACAAATAGTAAACTTAATTGTAAGTTAGGGCCATCTGTGGCGAAGGTGAGTAAACTGAGACTGACAACATCGACAATGAACAGTAAGGTAAGCTGAAGCGGAATATGTGTCCGTATATTCTTGAGGCTCAGGAGCTGAAAAGCACTGATAAAAATAAAGCCAATCAGTACATAGCGATATAGTGCTGGATACTGGTAGTTTGAAAACAGTTGCGCATAGGTCAGTAAAAATACCAGCAGTAAACAACAGCCAATAAACAGTCGATACGACGCATACCAAATGCCTAAGCGGTATTGGTTGAGTTGAATATTGCTATTGTGTCGAGCCATGTCGGTCTTTAGTGAGCAGACATTAGGGTTTGATCAGCCCGTAACGAATCGCTAAGTGAGTGAGTTTTACATCGCTGTCGATGTTGAGCTTTTCAAAAATGCGATAACGATAGGTATTGACTGTTTTTACACTGACAAAAAGTTTATCAGAAATTTCCTGCGCACTGATGCAATTCACCACCATCATCGCGACCTGCATTTCACGTTCAGACAAGGCATCAAAAGGTGACGTCTGTGTATCGGATAGATAAGAACTGGCCAGTTGCTCAGCAATATCAGCACTGAAGTATTTACCGCCTTGCATCACTTTATTGATGGCACGAACCATTTCAGTTACAGGTGCGCCTTTGGTAATGTAACCTTTAGCCCCAGCTTTGAGTAATAACGATGGATAAGGCTCTTCCGCTAAACCGCTGACGGCTAAAACTTTAGTGTCAGGTGCGGTTTGTAGTAAACGGCGTGTCGTTTCTACCCCACCAATCCCAGGCATGTTGACATCTAATAAAACGACATTCGGATGATGTTGACGAACAAGGTTAATGGCTTCTTCACCAGATTCAGCTTGGCCAATGACTTGAACATCGGCATGGTCCTCGAGCATTCGACAAATCCCTGTACGCACTAACTCATGGTCATCTACTACTAAAACTGTGATCACCTAGCACTTCCTCACTATAAAAACCATATTTTTTGTTACATAAAGCAAAATAAGCTTGCAATGAAACGACAAAATTAGCAATCCTATTCTTAGGCTTATTTGAAAAGATATGCGCACTGTTGATGGCAATGCTATTCGCATTGTGTACAAATGTAAGGCAATGGGCGTGGATACGCAAATGTATCTTATGGGTTATGAAGTTGAGTGAATAAAAGTGAAAAAATCAAATAAATTTTTAATGCATCTATTGGGATGGTCAATTGTAATGACCAGTAGTACCCATAGCTTTGCAGACTTGGTGGTCAACCCGGGTTCGGGATCGAGCCAAGCAACTATGAGTTGGTCTGCTGCGGATGCAGAACAGCTTCTTAATGATCAGATGATGGAAGATCCTGAGGAGTACGCTCCGCAGGGTTCAACAAAAGTCACCACCAGTATTCGAAGCTCAAATGGCGTTGTTACCAATAGCACAGCTAAAACTGCACAAATTTTCGATACATCGAAATATTCTAACCAGCCAACTGTCAATGCACGTGCGGCATTAGTCATGGATGGCAATACTGGGGAGGTGCTGTACAGTAAAAACAGTAATACTGCGCTGCCGATTGCGTCCATTACCAAACTGATGACCGCGGTGGTGATTTCAGATGCACGCTTAAATATGTCTGAGAACATTACTTTACAGCAAGCAGACTTTTCGTGTTCAGGCTGTAAAAGTTCAAGTTCATCTCTACGTGCGGGTGATAGTATGAACCGTGCAGAGGCTTTGTTATTTGCTTTAATGAAATCAGAAAATCCTGCAGCATCAGCACTTGCTCGGACTTATCCAGGTGGACGTTCAGCTTTTGTTGCTGCGATGAATGCCAAAGCAAAATCTTTGGGCATGAATTCAACGCATTATATGGAGTCAACAGGTTTACATCCGGGTAATGTGGCTTCAGCACGTGACTTGGGTATTTTGGTTAATGCCGCATCACAATATGGTCTGATTCGTCAGTTCTCAACCACAGCAAGCTATGATTTTAACTTGGGTTATCGTGTATTAAAATCAAATAATACCAATGCCTTAGTTCGTAATGGTGGCTGGAATATTAATATTTCAAAAACAGGTTTCATTAATGAAGCTGGTCGTTGTGTGGTGATGCATACCACTTTAAATAACCGTCCAGCAGTGGTGGTATTATTGGGCGCGGACTCCTCTGCAGCACGTACCAATGATGCAACGCGCCTAATGAACTGGGCAAGTCAATTACCAAAACGTATTTAACCTGACTTTGTTTTTGTTCACTCAACAACAAAAATTGAGTCACAAAAAAGCCCTGCATATGCAGGGCTTCTTCTTTTAACTCAGCTTACATATTCGACAAAATTGAATCACGAACTTGTTCTAAAGTTGCATCAATTGAAAGCATAACTGCGTCAGAACATTGCTTGATCGCAGTATCAGGATCTTTTAGACCATTACCTGTCACGGTACAGACAATCACAGAACCTTCTGCAATTTTACCGGCTTTGATGTCACGGATTGCGCCACCAATAGATGCTGCAGAAGCAGGTTCTACAAAGACACCTTCATACATTGAAAGTAAACGCTGTGCTTCTAAAATTTCTGCATCAGTCAGTTCGTCAAACCAACCTTGAGAGTCACGAACCACTGCTTTCGCATGGTTCCAGCTTTGTGGGTTACCAATACGAATTGCTGTTGCAACTGTTTCAGGGTTTTCAACGGGTGCACCACGTAAGAAAGGTGCAGCACCTGCTGCTTGGTAACCCACCATGGTTGGTAGGCCTTCAGGTTTTGGACCTGTGAATTGATCAGTTTCAGCATTGTAAATCACTTGCTCAAATTGATCTGCAGGTTGATTGGCAACTGCTTCGGTATAACCCATCCAGTGTGCAGTAATGTTTCCTGCGTTACCTACTGGTAGGCAGTGGTAATCTGGTGCACGACCTAACTCATCGACGATTTCATAAGCAATGGTTTTTTGACCTTGCAAACGGTATGGGTTGATTGAGTTGACGATGGTTACTGGCGCTTTATCTGCAATTTCTTTAACCAGACGCATACCGTCATCAAAGTTACCGCGAATTTGCATGGTGATCGCACCATACATCATCGCTTGTGCCATTTTACCCATGGCAATTTTGCCTTCAGGGATTAAAACGAATGCTTTGATGCCAGCACGTGCAGCATAAGCTGCTGCCGCTGCAGAGGTATTCCCTGTAGATGCACAAATAATCGCTTTTGAGCCTTCTTCAACGGCTTTGGTGACTGCCATGGTCATACCACGGTCTTTAAATGAACCAGTCGGGTTTAAGCCCTCGTACTTCACATAAATTTCAACATTTTTGCCAATTAAACGTGGAATGTTCTCAAGTTTAATCAGTGGCGTATTACCTTCACCCAAAGAAATAGCGCGAGTAGTTGCAGACACTGGTAAACGGTCGCGATAACGGTCAACTAAACCAGTATAACGATTGGCATTCGACATGATGATGTTCCAATTGTGTGTAGAGCTTGGTGAGGGGAGAACAAGCGCCTTTCCCTCAACCCGATTAATTATCAAGCGATTCTAAACGAATTCGCACGATTTCGCCATGAATGACGGGTAAGGCTTGAATTTGAGCAAGAGCCTCATCCATTTTTGATTCTTTGACTGGATCAGTCAAAATCACGATTGGAATCAGGTCTTTTAAGCGAGATTGCTGCATGATGGCATCAATACTAATACCAGCACGGCTTAGAATTGTGGTGACATCGGCCAAAACACCTGTTTGATCTTCAGCATTAATACGGATGTAGTAGCCTGTGGTCATTTCTTCACGTGGCAGAATAGGTAAGTCTGCTAATGCTTCAAAAGCCAATTGCGGAATTGTTCCTGCACCATCTTCGGTATAAGAAATGTCACGGACAATATCAATCACGTCTGCAACCACGGCAGAAGCAGTTGGGCCTGCACCTGCACCTGCACCGTAATACAATGTTGGGCCGACAGCATGTGCTTGAACCAATACGGCATTCTTCACACCGTTCACATTGGCAATCAATTGCTCTTCAGGAATCAACGTTGGATGTACACGGAGTTCAATGCCGTTTTCAGCACGACGGGCAATACCCAAGTGTTTGATGCGGAAACCCAGTTCTTCAGCATATTTTACATCTTGCGCAGTGACCTTGCTGATGCCTTCTGTAAAGACTTTATCGAATTGAAGCGGGATACCAAAGGCAATAGATGCCAATAGTGTCAGTTTGTGTGCAGCATCAATTCCTTCAACGTCAAAGGTTGGATCTGCTTCGGCATAGCCGAGTTCCTGTGCTTCTTTGAGCACATCTGCAAAAGCACGACCTTTTTCACGCATTTCAGTCAGGATGAAATTTCCTGTCCCGTTGATAATACCTGCTAACCAGTCTATACGGTTGGCAGCTAAACCTTCACGCATGACTTTAATAATCGGAATACCGCCTGCAACTGCAGCTTCATAGGCGATTTGCACCGCATTGTCATCTGCTAGTTTGAACAGCTCATTGCCATGTTCAGCCAGTAAGGCTTTGTTTGCTGTAACGACTTGCTTACCGTGAAGAATGGCTTCCTTAATCACTTCATAAGCAGGGTGGATGCCACCCATAACTTCAACCACAACGTCGACATCAGGTTGACGCACAATATCTAACAAATCTGAGCTTTGTTTAATACTTGGATCAAGCTCTAAATCTGGACGTGGACGACGTGTGCCGACATAGGTAATTTGAATTTCTCGACCGGTGCGACGTTTAATCTCAGCAGCATTTTCTTTTAGTAGTTTAAGGGCACCACCACCCACAGTACCAAGACCGAGGATTGCCAGACGAACTGGTTTCACGTCACACTCCAATTTACTTATAAATATTAAATCAAGCTTAGATCATAGCTAAAAAAACTGTGAGACTCTAGGAAAGAAATAACTTTATGTTTAACTATAAATATTAGTTAAATAACAAATAAAAATTAGTTATTTAAGTCGATTTAATAATTCACTTGGTGTCAAATAGCCACCGAGATATTCACCATCTTCGTTATAAATCGCAGGCGTACCATTTACACCCATGTTTAGACCTAATTGGTATTGATCCCGCACTGGATTTTTACAAGTTGCAGGTGGCAGTTGAACACCTGAAATGGCTTGATCAAACGCAGCTTGACGGTCTGCACTACACCACACGCTTTCCATAGCAGGCATGAACTGCTCGCCACGTGGCCATGCAATGTAACGCACCTCGACACCTTGAGCTGTGATTTCAGGGATGTGCTCATGCAGTTTATGGCAGTAGGGACAACTGGCATCGGTAAAGACATAAACCACATGTTTGGTCTTGCCTTTGGCTTTATAAACCAGTAGATCTTCAGTTTTCAGTTCTGCTAATAGCTTTTTATTGGCCTCAGCCTGTAGGTTATCACTAACATTGTGGAGGGTTTTATCGCCTAAGCGAATCACATCCCCTTGGATAATATATTTGCCGTCTGCTGTGGTATAGACAGAACTCATTCCTTCAAGATTCACCCAAAATAGGTTGGGTACTTCGGTGGCTTTAATATCAATGATTTTGGCATTGATGTTGGCTGTTTTGAAATGCTTTTGAAGCGTGTCAATTAAACGTTGTTTCGCATTGCGTTCCGACAATGTCGATGCTTCACCCGTGGCCGGAGCGCTTGCTGTTAAAGAGTCTTGTTTTTTTTCTTCAGTATTGTTTGAACATGCTGTGACCAGAACAGAGGAGGCAAGGACACAGGCAATGAACAATGGCTTACGGGTAAATAACATAGATAACCCTTTTTCTTTTGACTTTATAAAAACAGAGCGCCAAGCATAACAAAAAAAGCAGAAGACTCGGTAATACTTCGTAGCCTTCCTGCTAAAAATAGTCTTCCATGCATATTTGTTAATGGCTTTAAGCACGTGGATGATGCATGGCATGCAGTTGCTGCATACGCACTTGTGCGACATGGGTATAAATTTGTGTTGTCGACAGATCACTGTGTCCTAGGAGCATTTGTACCACACGCAAGTCCGCACCGTGGTTGAGTAAATGGGTTGCAAAAGCGTGGCGTAAGGTGTGTGGCGAGAGTTCTGCTTGAATCCCTGCTTGTAAGGCATAGCGTTTAATGGCGTACCAAAAATTTTGCCGACTCATAATGCCCCCATGTTGAGTGAGAAACAGATAGTCGGTTGCAGATTTATATAACTGTGGGCGAGACTCTTGCAGATATTTCTCGACCCATTCCACTGCGATTTGCCCTAAAGGCACCAGTCGTTCTTTATTGCCTTTACCTGTAATTCTTAAATAGCCTTGTTTTAAATTGATTAAGTCTAGGCGGAGGTTCAGTAGCTCAGATACACGTAGCCCACAAGCATACAATACTTCAAACATGGCACGATCACGCAGTCCGAGAGCGGTTTCAATATCGGGTGCTTGAATCAGGGCATCGACATCTTGTTCAGATAAATCTTTAGGCAGTGCGCGGCCAATTTTGGGCGTTTTATGCAGTGCGACGGGGTTGTCGGAGCGTAGTTTTTGTTCCCGTAAAAACTTAAAAAAAGAACGCATGGCGGATAGACAGCGCGCAATTGAACGTGGACTTTTGCCTTGTTTCGTAAGTGCCAGTAAAACATCAGCGATATCATCACTGCTCCATTCGGGCATGCTCACAGCACAGCACTCACTACATTGTAGTAAGTCGGAAAGATAAGCATTTCGCGTATGCGGACTGACAGTTTGTGCAATGAGGTAATCTTTAAAGCCATGTAAAAAGCTGAGCTGGGTTGGAATTTGAACAGGCGCAGGTATACGCGGTTTTTTATTTAGCATAACTTTTCAGCACATCAGCAAAAAATACAAAACAATGATTGGGGTTTATTCAATGTAGTGTAATCATTCTCGCTTGTCGATGTGTTATAACAGATGCGAATCATTATCGAATCTGATTTGGTAATTATTCTCATTTGTTTGTATACTGTTCAAAATATTAAAGGGTTGGATGCGGTGCGTTTATCTGATTTAAAAGTCAAACAAACTGCCATCATTAGCAAAGTGAATCGTACTTTGGATGGCGAAGCTCAGACTGACTTGGTGGCTAGTCGTCTTGAAACACTAGGATTTGTTGCAGGTACTAAAGTACAGGTGATTACCAAAGGCGTTTTTGGAGGCGATCCCATTTTAATCCAAGTGGGTTTTACACGTTTCGCCCTAAGAAAAGTTGAAGCTGAAAAAATTGAAATTCAAGTCGAAGGAGCACCTAGATGAGTGATGCCTTGCGTGTTGCCCTTGTAGGTAATCCTAACTGCGGTAAAACTTCGTTATTTAACCATCTGACTGGAACCCGTCAAAAAGTCGGCAACTATGCGGGTGTAACGGTTGAACGTAAAGTTGGTCAGTTTAGTTTGCCTTCAGGTCAAGCAGTTCGCGTCTTGGACTTGCCAGGGACGTATAGCTTAGATGCGACCAGCCCTGATGAAATGATTACCCGTGACGTGGTGATGGGGAAAATTGCTGATGAAGGTCAGCAAGATGCTTTCTTGTGCGTTGTTGACGCAACCAACCTCAAACTTCATCTTGGTTTAGTGATTGAATTGATTGCATTGGGTCGTCCAATGTTAATCGTTTTAAACATGATGGATGAAGCGCGTCGCCGTGGGATGCAAATTAATACCCAAAAGCTTTCTGAGCGTTTGGGTGTGCCCATTGTTGAAACCGTTGCAGTACGTAACTCGGGTATTGAAAGTCTCCTCAGTGCTTTAGAGCAGGGCAAATATGCTGTGCCTTATACTGAGTTGACAGGTTTAAAAGGTGATACGGCGCATCAGAAGGTTGAGAATGTATTGCACGATGTGGTGCAGTATGTTGATGAAGAAGACAAACGAACAGATTTTCTGGATAAAATTTTCTTGCATCCTGTTCTCGGTTTAGTCAGCCTCGCTGTGATGATGTTTATTATTTTCCAAGCGGTTTTTGCTTGGGCAGCGCCGTTTATGGATGGGATTGAAACTTTCTTTGGCTGGTTGGGTGAAACCGCAGGTGGGGTGATTAGTCAACCTTTACTCAACAGTTTGGTGGTGGATGGAATCATCGCAGGTGCAGGTGGTGTGGTGGTATTTTTGCCACAGATTCTGATTCTATTCTTCTTTATTTTAGTGTTGGAAGAATCAGGTTATTTGCCACGTGCTGCATTCTTGCTGGATAAACTGATGTATAAGGCAGGTCTTTCAGGACGTGCCTTTATTCCACTCTTGTCTAGTTTTGCTTGTGCGATTCCGGGCATCATGGCTTCACGAACCATCAGCGATCCCCGTGACCGTTTGACCACGATTTTTGTTGCACCGTTGATGACTTGCTCAGCACGGTTGCCTGTATATGCATTATTGATCGCAGCATTCATCCCCAATCAAACCGTTTGGGGCTTGTTTAACTTACAAGGCTTGGTGTTGTTCGCTTTATATATGGCAGGGATTGTGAGTGCACTGTGTGTATCTTTCGTTCTGAAATTCTTCCAGAAAGACAAGTCACAACATATGTTGATGATGGAGTTACCAAGCTATCGTTTCCCTGACTTGAAGAATATTTGGATTGGTTTACTTGACCGTGCCAAGATCTTCTTACGTCGTGTAGGTGGTATCATTTTCGCCTTGTCTATTTTGCTGTGGTTCTTGTGTACTTTCCCGCAAGCCCCTGAAGGCGCGACTTTACCTGAAATTGATTATTCATTTGCAGGGATGCTTGGTCATTTACTGCAACCGATTTTTGCGCCACTGGGCTTCAACTGGCAGATTTGTATTGCTTTGATTCCAGCCATGGCGGCCCGTGAAGTGGTGGTGGCAGCTCTAGGTACGGTATATGCCTTATCTGCTGTCGATGATGATGCTATGTCACAAGGCTTGGCTTCACTGATCAGTAGTGGTGGTGAGCTCGGTTGGTCGGTAGCGACTGGACTATCTTTACTGGTGTGGTTTATTTATGCACCGCACTGTTTGGCTACCTTAGCGACGGTCAAACGTGAAACAGGTTCATGGAAAACCGTGAGTTTTATGACCATTTACTTGTTTGGTTTGGCTTATTTAATGTCATTCCTGACCTATCAAATTGCAACGCACTATTTGGGCTAATCAGTGTAAATAGGCGAGGAGATTGAGATGATTGAAGTTCTAATTGTTGCTGCTCTAGTGATCTGGAGTGCGGTGGTGGTGTTTAAGAAAGTATTTCCTCAGACATCAGGTTCAGTTTTCACATCCTTGGCGGAGCTATGTGAAGCACGCGGTTGGACGCGTTTAGCAGCGTGGTTAAAACCTGCGATGTCTGGTGGGTGTGGTGGAAATTGTGCCTGCCCAGCGACAGAAGACAGCAGTGCGAAAAAGTCTGAAGTTCAGGCGGTGAAGTGGAAATAAAACGATTTTTACTCACAAATAAAAAAGCCGTCCGATAGGGACGGCTTTTTTACGCACTGACACAAAAAAAGTGCGGGAAAGTCAAAACAGAAAAAGCATTCAAAACAGCAAAGTGCTAACATTTCCGCAGATAAATTTCAGACCAAGCATGGGGCGAAAATGTTAATACAACGTGGTGGACTTAAGGTCGTTGCAGGACTCGGTATTTCAGGTGTTGCAGCGGTCAATTTTTTACATAACCAAGGCTACCGCGTTGCAGTAACGGACTCTCGATCGACCCCGCCCGGTCATGACCAAATTCCAGCAGAGGTACAAACCAGTTTTGGTCAGTTTGACGCAGAGCTGTTGTTGTCTGCTGAAGAAATCATTATTAGTCCTGGGCTTGATCCGAAACTACCTGAAATTCAAGCTGCGATTGCCAAAGGCATTCCCGTAGTGAGTGAGATTCAAATCCTACGCCGTGCAACCGATAAACCGATTATGGCGATTACAGGCTCTAATGCAAAAAGTACCGTGACGACCTTAATTGGTCTGATGGCTGAACATGCAGGTGTGAAAGTCGCGGTGGGAGGCAATCTTGGCCGTCCAGCTTTAGACTTAACCAAGGATGATCCAGACCTATATATTTTGGAGTTATCCAGCTTTCAGTTAGAAACCACATCAAATTTACAGGCTGAGGTTGCGGTGGTGCTGAATATGAGTGAAGACCATCTTGACCGTCATGGCGATATGATGGGTTATCACACCGCGAAGCATCGTATTTTCCAAGGTGTGAAAAAAGTTGTTCATAACCGTGATGACTCGCTCACTCGTCCTTTGGTACCTGATGCTACACCAATGCAAAGCTTTGGTTTAAATGCTCCTGATATGAATCAGTACGGTGTGTTAAGAGATGATGATGGTACGATTTGGTTGGCTCGTGGCCGCACACGGTTATTGAATAGTGCAGAGATGTATATTCAAGGCACACACAATGTTGCCAATGCTTTAGCCTGTTTAGCTTTGGGTGAAGCGATTAATCTTCCGCTTGAGTCGATGTTGGAAACGCTGAAAAGCTTTAAAGGCTTAGAGCATCGCTGTGAGTTTGTGAAAGACGTTGAGGGTGTCCGTTACTATAATGACTCTAAAGGAACCAATGTCGGCGCAACTTTAGCTGCAATTGATGGCTTAGGTGCAGCAATTGCGGCCAAAGGTGGCAAAGTTGCGATCATTTTAGGTGGTCAAGGTAAAGGGCAAGACTTTAGTGCCTTACGTGAAGCTTTGAGCAAATATGTGAAAGTGGCGGTATTGATTGGTGAAGATGCAGTATTGATTGAAAAAGCCGTGGCAGGAACAACGACTTTACTGCATGCTGACACTTTAGAGCAGGCGGTTACACTTTGCCAACAACATACCCAAGCCCACGATGTCGTGTTATTGTCACCTGCATGTGCAAGTTTTGATATGTTCAGTGGTTACCCACAGCGCGGACATCAGTTTGTCGCTTGTGTGCAAGAACTCCACTAAAAATAATAAGGAAATTGAGATGGCTGAGTTTGCTCAGACAACGATCAATAAAATTAACCAGTTTTATAGCCGTTGGGCGCCACGTGTACCCAGTGAAGTGACACCGCGTAATGTATTGATCTTTTGTGTGATAGCGTTGTTGTGTTTAGGCTCGATCATGGTAGCTTCGGCTTCTATGCCGTATGCTGAACGCCTTCATGAGAATTCATTCCACTACGTATTGCGTCATGGGATTTCCATTGTTGTGGCGGGTGTTTTAGCCTACGCCGTCTACCGAATACCACTCAATGTCTGGTTTAACAATACTTTTCCGTTGTGGATCTTAACCATTTTACTGCTGGCCGCGGTATTGGTTGTTGGTACAGAGGTGAATGGTTCGACCCGCTGGATTCGTGTTGCGGGCTTCACCTTGCAGGCCTCTGAGGTTGCCAAAGTAATGATGGCGATTTTCACGGCGGACTATGTGGTACGCCGTGCTGAAGAGGTAAGGAACAACATCAAAGGCTTGATTCGTCTCGGCATCATTATGCTGTTGACGGTGGGTTTGATTATTGCGGAGCCTGACTTAGGTGCAACCGTAGTGATTAGCTTGATGATGCTCGGCATCTTCTTTCTTGCTGGCGCACCCCTCATTCAGTTTGGTATGGCTTTTGGTGCAATCTTTGCGGCCTTTGTCTTTTTGATTGTGTTTGAGCCTTACCGTTTTGAGCGCTTAATGTCGTTTTCTAACCCTTGGGAAGACCCACTAGGTACAGGCTATCAGCTTTCCAATGCCTTGATGGCCTTTGGGCGTGGTGAGTGGTTTGGTGTAGGGCTTGGGCATAGCGTGCAGAAAATGGCGTATTTACCAGAAGCTCATACTGACTTCATGCTGGCTATTTTAGGTGAAGAGTTTGGTTTTTTCGGAATTACGACAGTCTTAATTCTGTCCTTTACCATGTTGGTATGTTGTATCAAAATTGGTCATCGTGCACTGAAAAACCAGTACCTGCGTGCGGGGTATTTGGCTTATGGGGTGTCGATTATTTTCTTACTGCAAATTTTGGTCAATGCAGGTATGAATATGGGGATGCTCCCAACCAAAGGTCTAACCCTGCCTTTCATTAGTTATGGCGGTTCATCACTGATTATGTGTGCAGTGATGATTAGTTTGATTTTAAAAATTGATGCCAGCACACAAAGCACTAACCCAACGAAAGAAGAATCAAGCTTCTAAGCTTGATTCTTCTTTCATCATGTTATTTGCATACTGGACATGTTTTTTGTTATGCGAATAGCGTTTGAGCTGTTCCTGAATTCTGTTTTTCATCAGTGCATTTATCCCTCATGCTTTTATGATGGATATAACTGTAATGGTTTACATCAGTTTTGAATTTGCTTTAATTGAAACGTTGAATGCTATGCCTAGTGTTGAGTTTCTGCCGTAATCGTTTTGCTATACATAGGTGCCGTGCAGGGTAGTGCAATGCGGAATCAGCGAAACATCCCATTGTGCGATGGCTTGTTGCAACATTTGTTCAGGGTGGTCTAACTCGACAGCTGGCTGATTTAAAGCGCGTATCGCTTGAGCGAGTAGAGCAGGTGCTTGGTTGAGATCGAGTGCATGTGCCATGTTTTGTTTAGACAGTTTTTGCCCTTGATCATTCATGGCTAAAGGCAGATGCATATAGTTAAGATGCGGGTAATTTAAGAGCTGACCTAAATAAATTTGTCGCTCGGTATTGTCTAAAAGGTCTGCACCACGAACCACATGGGTGATACCTTGTAGGTAGTCATCTACTACGACTGCTAACTGATAGTTGATAATGCTATCACGGCGTTTCAGTACAAAGTCACCGAGCTCATGTGCTAGCTGCGAGCAGTGTCTGCCTTGCAGCGCATCATCAAAACAAATCTCGAGATCTTCCACTTTCACCCGAATGGCTTGTTGCTCAAAAGGCAGAGCAAGGTCACGGCAGGTACCTGCATAAATGTGATTAGAACCGAGCATTTTGCGGGTGCATTGACAGGCATAGACCAGTTGGAGTTGATGCAGTTGTTGAATGACGTTTTCGTATAGATCGAGACGATCTTTTTGGAAAATGATCTCTGCATCGGGTTGAAAGCCGAAAGCTTCGATACAACGCAAGATATGGCTTTCACTGCCAGGATAAATGCGGGGAATGTCAGTGTCTTCAATGCGCACTAACCATAAGCCCTGATGTGCTTTTGCTTCGCAATAACTGGCAACGGCCGTAATGAGTGAACCAAAATGCAAAGGGCCGGTTGGCGATGGCGCAAACCGACCCACATAAGCCATCCTGTTGTCCCCCTCCTTTTGTAAAGGAGGGGTTGGGGGAGGATTATTAAATAACATGATTAACCGTTATTTTGCTTCTCTTTGATTTCTGCTAACGTTTTGCAGTCAATACATAAAGTTGCAGTTGGGCGAGCCTCTAAACGGCGCAGACCAATTTCGATACCACAGGTTTCACAGAAACCATAGTCGTCGTTTTTAATCGCTTCAATTGATTGTTCGATTTTGCGGATGAGTTTACGTTCACGGTCACGTGTACGTAGTTCAATTGCAAACTCTTCTTCTTGTGTCGCACGGTCATTCACATCAGGCAAAGCGGTGTTTTCGTCTTGCATGGTGTTGAGTGTACGGTCAACTTCTGACATCAACTCTGCTTTCCAAGCCAATAAGATCTGGCGGAAGTGCTCCAGCTGACCTTCAGACATGTATTCTTCATTTTTTTTCGGCTGATAAGGTTCAATACCAAATAAGCTAGCAGTAGAACCACCGTCAGTCGCTTTGGGCTTAGTTTTGCGCACGCGTTTTGTAGATTTTTCATCTACAACATCAGTTTGTTCGTCTAAGACAGTATTTTGGTTGTCATTCGCCATTTAGGGCAATCCTCATCATATACGTATTCAATACGCAAAAAATATGGTGATATGCAAGTGTTTTTATCCACCCTCGAGTAGATTCCACCCTCGGGGGTCGTCATCATATAGACTTTTTAAGTATTTTGATAGTCTTTGATGTTTGGATTAAATTGATCACTTTTTCGTAAGAGCAACTAAGGTAATTGAAAACGAGAAAAATGAAAAGTTAATAACCTGAAATTTCAACATTTATTTTTTGTTGCGCGTGTGACACGCGCTGTACCTGTGTTTCGTGTGTTCCATCTGCATTTAATTGTAAAATACGATAACCAGGTGCTTGCTCATCTAAAGCAAAATGATCACTTAAAGGCTTAAATTGCACACTGGTTGAAGGTGTCGAATAAAACTGAATATTGTGCCATTCACGCCATGATTCTTGATGTACATGACCTGATAAGACAATTTTGACATTGGTATGTCGTGCCAACACAGCAGTAAGGTCTGGGGTATTCTTGAGTTTATGCTGATCAATCCATTTGGACTGCATTTCAAAGGGATGATGATGACAAGCAATCAGAATATGCTGTTGTGCAAACTCTTGTAAAATCTGTTCCAACTGAATCAATTGAGCCTCATCCACCCATCCATCAACTTTTCCTTTTACTGCGCTATTGAGTAAGACTACGCTCCACGGACCAAAGTGAATAACGTGAGCTTTATTCTGTTGCTCATGAAAAGGGAAGTGTTCAATATTGTCATGATTGCCAGGCACTTGGTAAAACGGCGTCTTTAAACTTTGCATAAAGTCTAGATAGCGCTGATAAGTCCGAGGCACGGGAACCTGTGCCAAGTCGCCTGTATGGACGATGGCATCAATTTTTGGATGACGTTCAACAATGTGTTGCATCACATGATGAAAGCTTTGCTCTGGATTCATATGTACAAATTCCAAATGATCTTGATCCATCAAGTGCGTATCGGAAATTTGGACAATGATCCAATTTTTTTCATTATTTAAAGTCATGTCTGACCCCTTAGACATTCCTTGTCGTTTTAATCTGTTGTTGTAGCCATTGCAAGGCCATTATGACAGGCGCATTTCTGAGCCGACCATTGGAAAGTAATGTACCAATCTGCGCATAATCAATTAGGTGCAATAAAATGTTCTCACCTTCATCTGGCATACCGAAGACACCGCCTTGTTCAGGTAAATTGGCTGCAGCACTATACAGATGGAACAGTTCAGCACAGGCGCCCGCAGAAGGATAGAAGCTGAACAGATGTTGTAATTGTTCAATCTGACAACCTGATTCTTCTAGTGCTTCGCGACGAATACAACTTTCGGGTGATTCATCTCCATCTAAAACCCCTGCAATAATTTCTAGCTGCCAAGCTGAATCTTGGTCATCCATAGCGCCGATACGAAACTGTTCAATCAGTGCAAATTTTTGTTGTGTATCGTCATAAATCAAGACACCAGCCGCTTCAGGGCGCTGAATGAGCTCACGTGAAATCACAGAGGTGTACTCAGTTTGATTAAACAGACGATGACGTAAATTTACTTTTTCTACTTGGATAAAACCCCGAAACAGAAAGGTTCTGTCTACAATTTGGACATCTTCACGGTGATATGTAGCTTGCTTAATTATGTTCATAAAGCTCAATCAGGATGAAATTTATCACTTCATCCTAACTGAGAATCGCATGATTACAAAAGGTTTTTTATGAACTTACACTTTTTGGTACAAGTTTTGTCCTGTTGCATGGAACTGTTTTTTCATACTATTGAGGCCTGATTCAACCTCTTCTTGCTGAATTTTATTCAGTTCAGTGTTCTGTTTATTTTGTGCATAATCCCTGACGTTTTGGGTGATTTTCATCGAACAAAACTTCGGACCGCACATCGAACAGAAGTGTGCAGATTTGTGTGCTTCTTTTGGCATAGTCTCATCATGCATGCTACGCGCCGTGTCTGGATCAAGGCTTAAATTAAACTGATCTTCCCAGCGGAATTCAAAACGTGCTTTAGACAGGGCATTGTCACGGACTTGCGCACCCGGATGACCTTTGGCCAAATCTGCTGCATGCGCTGCAATTTTATAGGTGATGATGCCATCTTTGACATCTTTCTTGTTCGGCAGGCCCAAGTGTTCTTTGGGGGTGACATAACACAGCATGGCAGTCCCGTACCAACCAATCATCGCCGCACCAATCGCAGAAGTAATATGGTCATAACCTGGGGCAATATCGGTGGTCAATGGACCTAAAGTATAGAAGGGCGCTTCTTGGCAGACTTCAAGCTGCAGATCCATGTTTTCTTTGATCATATGCATAGGCACATGCCCTGGTCCTTCAATCATCACCTGAACATCATGTTTCCACGCACGATGAGTGAGCTCACCTAATGTGCGTAACTCAGAGAACTGTGCTTCGTCATTGGCATCTTGAATACAACCTGGACGTAGACCATCACCGAGACTAAATGACACGTCATAGGCTTTCATGATTTCGCAGATTTCATCGAAATGTGTATAGAGGAAGTTTTCCTGATGATGGGCCAAACACCACTGAGCCATGATCGAACCGCCACGAGAGACAATACCAGTGAGACGATTTGCAGTCATCGGTACATAACGTAATAAGACACCCGCATGAATGGTGAAATAGTCTACACCTTGCTCCGCTTGCTCAATTAGTGTGTCTTTGAAAATTTCCCATGTGAGGTCTTCCGCAACCCCATCGACTTTTTCTAAAGCTTGATAGATAGGCACAGTACCAATCGGAACAGGTGAGTTACGGATAATCCACTCACGGGTTTCATGGATATTTTTACCGGTCGATAAGTCCATGATGGTGTCTGCACCCCAACGGGTTGCCCACGTCATTTTTGCGACTTCTTCATCAATTGAAGAACCGAGAGCCGAGTTACCAATATTGGCATTGATTTTCACTAAGAAGTTTCGACCAATGATCATCGGTTCAATTTCAGGATGGTTAATATTGGCAGGAATAATCGCACGTCCTTCAGCCACTTCTTTACGCACAAACTCAGGTGTGATTTCCATCAAATTATGCGCGCCAAAGTTTTGCCCCACGTGCTGACGTGCATCGACCCCTTCGCGTTGACGTTGATTTTCACGAATAGCGATGTATTCCATTTCAGGAGTAATGATGCCTTGTTTAGCATAATGCATCTGCGTGACATTGTGGCCCGCTTTGGCACGACGCGGTTTTTGAATATGCGCAAAGCGAATCTCAGCGGTACGAATATCCCGTAAACGTTCTTGACCAAAGCTTGAGCTGAGGCAGTCTAATATTTCAGTATCGTCGCGCTCTTCAATCCAACTTTCACGGACATTTGGTAGGCCTTTATTCAGATCAATACTGACATTGGTGTCGGTATATACGCCAGAGGTGTCATATACCATGACAGGCGGATTGTACTCACCGCCTAAACCTGTTGGAGTTTCGGTCAGTTCAATCTCACGCATGGGGACTTGAATGTCTGGGCGCGAACCTTGGATATAGACTTTTTTAGAGGCAGGCAAGATACGGGTCAGGTCTTTGGCATCTTGTTCATGTTGTGCTGAAATTTCAGCGGAAAGATTCGTTAAATGGTTCATTGCAATGATCCTTATGAATGACATCAACGAATCAAGCACGACCAAAAACGATGGCAATTGAAACTATTTCTATGTGTTGTTGATTTGTGGATACAAATGCAACGAATGTATTTCTACGGGAAATAGTTCAATGAAAGGCGTTCAGTTTTTAGATGGCTTGATTCCTACGCAGGTCTTAACCTGATCAGGTTCAACGGTACTCATCTTCAAAACTTCATTAAAAAAGCTTTAGATGATCTCAGCGAGTTGTTACTCGCGCTCCGTCAAGCGATGTATCATCTTAACATGCATGTTAAGCAAAAACAGCGATCTTTTTACTCAAAATATGAGCACAATTTGAGAGCGTATATGTTAGCGGTTCAGGCAAATGGCATCACTTAAGCAGTCTTTGCCTTGGTCGGGTTGAACCATACGGAGTTGAATAAAGTGAGCGAGTTGAGTTTGTAATAATTGCTCTGCACCTAAACGCTGCGGATGAGTGGAAGCAGGCAAGATGATTTGAGCTGTTCTTTGTTCAGGGCTAAGTTCAATAAATTTCAAAAATAAACGTGCATGATCGGTGACTACTGAATTTTTGAGTTCAGCAAGACGCTCAATTTCCTCTAAATAACTGCTTTGTACGGTATAGCCATCATAAACAGCTTGAGTATTTGGTCCAATAAACAGCAAGGTGCTATATAGATTCAATAAATGGCGGGCATCTTGATGATAGCTACTTTGATGATATTGTTTTAAATAACTTTCCCAATACAATGCACGATCTGCAATTTCTTTAGCATCAATTTTAACTTGATGGTCGATCACGGCAGGGTACTGATTTTGTGCTGCTAAATGTTCAATAAACGCTTGCTCTGCAACAGGTAAATAGGGTGCAAAAATTTTAGCTAAATATTCAGGGCTGCGGCGGTAATGGACTTCCCCTTCGCCTGCGTCGAATAACTCCACATAAGATTGGCCTTGATGTTTGATTAAGTATTGGTCACGAAGCGTTAATTGTTCAAAAAGACTCTGTTGAATGGTCGGGTGCTGTGCCATTTCTAAAGCATAACTTTCAAAAGCACGTTGTTGCTGTGGCGTACGATCGACGGCTAAGAAGTCACTGTACATTTTATTAGATAAACTCAATAAATGTTTTTGCTGTTGGAAATCAAGTAAAGGTAGACATAGTTTCAAGTCTTGGTTGATTTGTTCTAAAGCAAAAGTGGTACGCTGAGCATCTATTTCGGACATGTTTTTGCCAATTTTTTGGCACAAATCTGTGAGATCCATCGTTTGTGACGAAGACGCTTCAATTCTAGCTGGTTCCTGAAAACTCACTGGCTCTGGTTTCTGACAGGCAGCCAGCATTACGCACAAAAATATGAGCGTATATGTTTTAAGTGAAAAGAAAGAAAAATGATTCACAGCAACTCGATTTAGAAAACTCAGTTCAGCGACAACAAGATATAGAGACACTCCGTTTCTCCACGCCTCATTTTATAGAGGAATCAGATTTTTAATGTGTAGTATTGTGAATGAATGTGGTTCATGGTTTATGACGCTGGAAAATATTTACTTCATAATGAATGCATTAAGATATGTCAGTGTAATGTATGCAATAAAAAATATACGAAACTAATAACAATTCGTTTGAATAAACTTTTGCTTTTGATGATGTTGGCGAAAGCTAAGTTGTGACAGGTGTAATTGAATTCGATGCATGTCAATTTGGTTAAAAGTTTAGTGCTAAAAATGGACATTCATGGGGAAGGCATACTGTTTTAATCAAAATACAATGCGGATACTTGAAAGGTGATTTGCGCATTATCTTGCATTTAAAGGCATCTGTGGGTAAGTTGACTGACTATGAGATGCGGAAAATGAAAGCATTGTGGATCGACAAAACAAGCTCAGAATGAGCTCTTGTCATCAAATCTTCATAATTGATATGTTTCAATATCGCTCAAACTTTAGTCCCTCATGATGTTGCTGTGGAGTACGTCCTTTGCCAAATAGTCCTGTTTTAAACCATCACATTTCTTCACAGTTCAATGAAGATTTGCAGGATGTGAACACCAAATTTATGACCATGGGTGGTTTGGTAGAGCAACAAGTGGCAAATGCAATTCATGCGCTACTCGACACCGATGCCAACTTAGCGGTAGATGTACAGTTTAAAGACAATGCAGTGAATCAATTAGAGCGTGAAATTGATGAAGCATTGACCTTGATCTTAGCCCGTCGTCATCCTGCTGCGATTGATTTGCGTATGGTGATTGCAATGTCGAAAGCCAATACTGATCTAGAGCGTATTGGTGATGAGGCTGCGAAAATTGCTCGTATTGCGCAAAGTTTATGTGAAGATGGCGAATCACCACGTGGTTATATGGAAACGCGTCATATTGGTAACCAAGTTCGTGTCATGATTCATGATGCTTTAGATGCGTTCGCGCGTTTGGATGCTGAGCAAGCGTTACGGGTGATGATGGCCGATGCTGATATTGACCGTGAATATCAGTCTGCAACGCGTACTTTGATGACGTATATGATTGAAGACCCGCGTCATATTGCGCGCGTGATTAATGTGATGTGGGTATTACGTTCATTAGAACGGATTGGCGACCATGCGCGTAACATTTCTGAGCAAGTGATTTACATGGTGAAAGGCTTGGATGTGCGTCATACCAGTTTTGAAGAAGTTGAAAAACATATCCAAAAATAAAAAAAGCGAATTTTATTTTTCAAGCACAACTTCGGTTGTGCTTTTTTATGGTTGCTTAATTTTTGGATAAAAAAAATCTCAGATTTTGGGGGAAATCTGAGACTAAAATCGGGGATATTTATCGTTATAGATAAGAGGTTTCCCTCTATCCTTGAATATCATTATAGGAAAGATGTTTTTCTGCGTCATGTAGGTTCTTGTAGTGTAATGTTGAGTTTTATACAGGTTCTGTAGCGCTATGTTTACACTCAATCATTTGGATACAAATAATCGGTTTAAACAGTAATTAAGTCATCCACGTGTCATCTATCTTCTTTTTTACTTTAGAGATTGATTTAGTCAATCGACATGCAAATAAAAAAAGAGTCCTTTTACAGACTCTTTCATGACATTTGAAACGATGCGCCTCGCTTGTCTTACGGCGTGCTGGAGCAGTACTCCGCTTTATTACGCCTCAGGCTTTAGGCCTTCAGCTTTTTCTAAGCTTTCATCATTGTTAAAGAACTTCTCACGTTGTTCTTCAAGAAACTTTTTCGCATCTGGTTCAAACACATTTAGGCGCTTTTCATTGATTAACGTGGTTTGGTGCTTTAACCATTCTCCCCAAGCTTGCTTGGAGATGCTTTCAAAAAGTTCTTGGCCTTTTGCACCTGGAAACGGTGCAAAGTCTAAACCTTCCATTTCTGTTTGATATTTACGGCAAAAAACTTGTCGAGTCATATCTAGACGTCCTTATTGAGCATAAAGTTTTTCTAAACGCGCATGGGCACGTTCAATGGCAGCTTCTACTTGCGCAGGTGCAGTTCCACCAATGTGGTTACGCGCATTGACTGACGCTTCAAGGGTCAGTGCTTTTTCAAATACATCAGCTTGAATTAAGTCAGAGAACTGTTGAAGTTGTTCTAAAGTCAATTCAGAGAGGTCTTTGGACTCTTGAACACCTAAAGCAACCGCTTTACCCACAATTTCATGTGCATCACGGAAAGCCACACCATTTTTAACAAGGTAATCAGCTAAGTCGGTTGCAGTTGAGAAGCCACGAAGCGCTGCTTCACGCATGATGTCGATGTTTGGCACCAAAGCAGGAATCATGTCTGCAAAAGCCATGAGCGAGCCACGCACGGTATCAATCGCATCAAACAAAGGCTCTTTGTCTTCTTGATTGTCTTTGTTATACGCCAACGGTTGACCTTTCATGAGTGTTAACAAACTCATCAAATCGCCATAGACACGGCCTGTTTTACCACGTACTAACTCAGGCACATCTGGGTTTTTCTTTTGTGGCATGATGGATGAGCCCGTACAGAAACGGTCTGGAATGTTTACAAACTTAAATTGAGCAGATGTCCACAGAATGAGTTCTTCTGACATGCGTGATAAGTGCATCATGATCAGCGAAGCTGCAGCATTGAACTCAATACCGAAGTCACGGTCAGATACTGCATCAAGCGAGTTTTCAGAAACAGCTTCAAAACCCAGTAACTCTGCTGTAAATGCGCGGTCGATGGGGTAAGTGGTACCTGCCAGTGCTGCTGAACCTAAAGGCATACGGTTAGTACGTTTACGACAGTCAATGAGGCGCTCAGAGTCACGGACTAACATTTCAAACCATGCCAGTAGGTGGTGACCAAAAGTCACAGGCTGTGCCGTTTGTAAGTGGGTAAAGCCCGGCATAATGGTATGCGTGTTTTGAGCAGCAATACTCAAAATACCTTTTTGTAATTTTTTTAGTAATTCTAAAATGGCATCAATTTCATCGCGAACATAGAGGCGGATATCGGTTGCCACTTGGTCATTACGGCTACGACCTGTATGGAGCTTTTTACCTGTGATGCCAATCCGTTGAGTCAAACGCGACTCAATATTCATGTGCACATCTTCTAGGTCAATACGCCATTCGAACTGACCCGCTTCGATTTCAGCTTGAATGGTGTTTAAGCCATTGATGATGTCATCACGTTCTTGTTCGGTCAGAACGCCAACTTTTGCAAGCATGGTCGCATGGGCAATAGAGCCTGCAATATCTTGTTTATAAAAGCGTTGGTCAAATTGTACAGATGCTGTAAATTCAGCAACAAAGGCATCAGTAGCTTCAGAGAAACGACCGCCCCACATACCCGAAGTTTGGGCTTGTGACGGATTTGAGGAATTAGAAGATGTGGTCATGTCGGCTCAATAAGATAAAAAGCGGTAGAACTCGCATGAGTATAACAAATTCAAGACAACTTGCCGAAGTTCAAGATGCGCAAAGTTTAACTTCCAGTACGACCAAGCCCAATATTTCCTATTTATTTAGTAAAATTGTGCAATGGCCACATTTGCTGGAGCTGTTTGTTGGTGGAAATTTGTTGGCTATGCTGTTGGCTTTGGCCGAAGCACAGTCTTGGTCAGCTTTGGTGTTTGGGCATGTGCTGAGTTATATGCTTTACATTAATTGGGTGTTGCTGTCGTTTACCGCACTGATGCAGTATGCTCAAAAAAAGTTGCAAAATTTAAGTTTGGGTATGACTTTATTGTCAGGCTTTTTTTTATTACAGATCATTGTTTTGGCGACCACGCTGAGTCTTAATATGCTGATCTTCTTTGGCATCAATTTTAGTCTCAAAGGTTTAACTTCGCCAGTTCTATTCGAGGATGTGGCACTACATTTGGGTTATGGTCTGCTGTTGGGGACTTTTTGTTTTCGTTATCTATATTTAAGAGAGCAGTGGTTCAGGCAGCAACATAGTGAACTGAATGCGCGGGTACAAGCTATGCAAGCCCGTATTCATCCACATTTTTTGTTTAATAGTTTAAATAATGTTGTCAGTTTAATTGCGATTGATCCAGATAAAGCAGAGCAAATGTTACTCAACTTGTCGCGCCTGTTTAGAGCCAGTTTTCAAGAGCTGAAGTTGGTGAAGTTAAGTGATGAAATTGAGCTATGTCAACGCTATTTGGCAATCGAGCAAATTCGTTTGGGAGATCGTTTACAGGTTGAATGGAAAATCGAACATGCCGAGTTATGTCCGCAGGTACATATTCCACTCTTAACTTTACAACCTTTACTTGAAAATAGTATTTTTCATGGAGTTGAAAAATTTTTAACTAAGAGTACGATAAGTGTACTGATTGAAATATTGCAAAATCAAGTTAATATCGTGATAACTAACCCATTTACAAAGGAAACAATTCATAAACGACAGGGACATGGTATTGCCATTGAAAATGTGAAGCAGCGTCTAGAAGCATATTTTGGGCGTAGTGTCAGTTTTCAAACTTATGCAGGGGAAGGAATGTATACCACTGTTGTGCAGTATCAATATAAATAAGCCACAGTGAACCTATAAAAATAAACAAGGTGACTGTTGGGGGGAGATAAATGGACATCCTAATTTGTGATGATGAGCCTTTAGCAATTGAACGTTTATCTCGATTGGTGAGTCAGCTTGGACATCAGGTGGTGGCAACCGCATCGCATGGTCAACAAGCTATAGAACTCACTCAACAATATGAGCCAGACGTTGTACTTTTGGATATTCAAATGCCAGAAATGGATGGTTTAACCTGTGCGCATTTTTTGCGTCAGCTTGAGCCCATGCCTGCTTTGGTGTTTTGTACAGCTTACGATGAACATGCGCTTGACGCATTTAAGTCACATGCTGAAGGCTATTTATTAAAACCAGTGATGCAACAGGAATTGCAACAGGTGCTTGGTCACCTCACTAAATTAACCCAAGCTCAAATGAGCGAGATAAAACAAAAAGAAAATATGGACGAATTTAATGTAAAGCGACATCAAATCGCAGCGAAAACCTATCGTGGTGTGGAGTTGGTTCCTGTTGAAAATATTTATTATTTTTTAGCGGATCAAAAATACGTCACTGTCCGTCATAGAAATGGCAGTGTTTTAATTGATGAAACCTTAAAAGACTTAGAACATGAGTTTGGGGATGCCTTTATTCGCATCCACCGCAATGCTTTGGTTTCAGTTCACTTTTTAGAAGGGTTAGAGGTGGTTAACTCTGGACAGTATCAAGTGCGTTGCCGTGAGCTAGATGAACGTTTGGCAGTCAGCCGACGGCATTTGCCAGGATTGCGTGAGCGCTTACATAAGCTCTAACTTAAAGCCATCGGTAATGCTACAAGAAATGAGACTCAGTGCTTTAGGCTGAATACATTTCCAATGGGGGAAATTCAGTTTAAGATAGTTTCATTCTTATTGGCACATACTAAAATTTATGAAAACCCTAAAGATCGCTACTCGACAAAGCCCACTTGCTCTTTGGCAGGCTGAACATATTCGTGCTCGTTTAGAAGCATTGCATGAGGGGCTCACCGTAGAGTTGGTAACTTTTGTTACCCAAGGGGACAAAATTTTAGATACGCCATTGGCAAAAATTGGTGGCAAAGGTTTATTTGTCAAAGAGCTTGAAGCAGCGTTATTGGATGGTCGTGCTGATTTGGCAGTGCATTCGATGAAAGATGTTCCAATGGCTTTGCCTGAAGGCTTATCACTGGCGGTCATCTGTGAGCGTGAGGACCCTTTAGATGCCTTTGTGTCGAATAGTTATGCGAGTTTTGAGGCATTGCCACAAGGGGCAAAGGTTGGTACTTCGAGTTTGCGCCGTAAATGCCAAATCTTAAAACAACGACCAGACTTAGACATTATTGACTTACGCGGCAATGTGGGAACACGTTTATCTAAACTGGATGCGGGTCAGTATGATGCCATTATTTTGGCTAGTGCAGGATTAAAACGTTTGGGTTTGGCAGAACGTATCCGCCATACCATTCAACCAGAGTTGAGTTTACCTGCTGTGGGTCAGGGGGCTTTAGGGCTAGAGTGTCGTGGCAATGATCAAGTAGTCTTGGACCTGATTCATCCCTTACTACATCTAGAAACAGATACTTGTGTACGTGCTGAACGCGCTTTCAATGCTTATCTTGAAGGTGGCTGTCAGGTACCGATTGCAGGCTATGCCACTTTAGCAGATAACCGCATTCAGCTCGAAGGCCGCGTGGGCAGTGTCGATGGGCAAACCTTACTGAAAGCACAAGTGGCAGGTGATGCTGCTGAAGCAGAGCATTTAGGGGTTGTACTGGCGCAAGAGCTATTGGCACAAGGCGCTGGTGACTTGCTCAAAGCTTTTTATCATTAATATTAGTTACGATGTTGTTTATTAATACGCGTCCAGTCGATCGGGCGAAAAGCCTGACTCAAGTGCTAGAGCAACAGGCGGTTGATGTCTATTCTCTGCCTTTATTGGAACTCATTCCAAGGCTATGGGATACAGACTTGGCACATTTGTATGATCAGTTGCCTCAGGTACAGGTTGTGGTCGTGGTTAGTCCAAGTGCTGTACAGTTTGGTATGGATCAATTGGTGCGCAGTGGGCTAGCTCTGTCTGACTTAAAGCATCTTCAGTGGATTGCTGTTGGACAAAAGACTGCACAAGCTTTAGCTGAGTTTGGTTTAGATAGTGTTGTGCCCGAGGTGGAAAGCTCAGAAGGGATGTTACAATTACCCGTTTTGCAGAACTTGGCTGGTGATGCGAGCATTGCATTTTGGCGTGGCGAGGGTGGGCGTCAGTTTATGATGGACACCTTAATGCAACACGGGCGTTTTATACTGAACTTTGTGCTATATGAACGCCGTTGTCCTCATCAAACTTTGCAGCAACAGGCTGAATTGGTTCAATGTTTATCAGAACATAATGATTATGTTGCGCTGATCAGTAGTGAGGCTAGTTGGCTGAATTGGTTAGCTCTGCTAGACACAAACATTCAACTTTTGCAAAAAGGACACTTTTTGGTATTAGGTGAACGTTTGGCTCACATCTTGAAACAGTCTCAACAGCAAATGTATGTACAGTTTAAAGTGAGTGTACTGAAAGACTTAAAGACAGCCACGATTGTACAGTTGTTATGCAGTGGGCAAGGGAACGCATGAAGAAGATTCTTATAGTGGTGTTAATGGCTGCGTTGGCGTGGGTTGCGAAGCTGAGTTATGACGTGTGGGGGCTGAGTACACAGCAAACTGCTTTGTTGAGTGAGATGCACCAAATCGAGCAGCGCAGTGCTAATTTGAACGATCAAGTTGTCGCCATGCAACGTCAAAAAGAAACTTTGAAGCAGAGTCCTGCAGTAGCGAATGCGACGAGTAGTCAGCTCACTGAAGAAGTGGTTGAGGGTATTGATCCAATTTTGTTTATCAAACAACAACTGGACTTGGTGGAGTTTGCCTTAAAGCAACAGCAGTATGTGGTGGCCACCGATAAATTGGCCTTTTTAGATATGCAGCTGGAAAAATATAATTTGGCTGTGGCGTTGAAGCAAAGTCTGCATCAGGTCATCGCGCGAGATATGCAAACCATTCAGAAATTTGTGGCTGAGCGCAATGAACAGCAAGCACAAATTAACCGTCAACTGCAACAGATTGATCTGGCTTTAAATCGTGAAATACAGCAACCACAGTTAAGCACCGTACGTGATTCGTCTGAACCCTTTTGGAAACAATGGTTTAAGCTTGAACCTGCTCAAGCACCCGCAACAGCGTTAATGCAACGCCAGATTATTTTGAAAGAGGCCCAATTGCGTTTGTTATTGGCCCGTCAAGCCTTAATTTCAGGACAATACACCGAATACCAAAAAGATTTGACTGAGGTTATGTTGCTCATTCAGCAACTACCAGATCCTAAAGCTAAGGAACTGCTAAAACAATTGAATAAATTAAAGACTTTGATGGTCGTGCCCACCCCGATTTTAGGCACACGTGCGTTGCTGGGGTAATGAGATGAAACAAATACTGACTGCTTATGGCTTGGTGAGTTTAATTGCGATTGCTGTACTGAGTGTTTTGAGTTACGGACATGGTGCAGGCTATGTCTATGTATTTTGGCATGACTGGCAATTGCAAACCAATCTTTGGGTGATGTTTCTTGCATTAGCCGTACTGAGTCTTGGTTTGCACCTATGTTGGCTCGGGCTGAAACGTTATCTTAGTCGGGAAAAACGTAAAGCAGAAACGGTTTTTGATTTTAAAAATTTACATCCCTACGAGCAATTGGCTGTGATCTGGTTGTTAGATGCAGGTCGAGATCAGCAGGCCTTTATTCAAAATGCGTTTGCTCAGTCGGGCTTGCTCAAAAGTATTATTGATGCGCGCTTATACTTGATGAAGGCGCAGTTTCCAGAAGCACTCAGTGCACTAAGTCAAAGCAATGCCATGGCTTTTGAACTGGCTGAACTTCAGCGTATTGAACTCTTTTTAGCGAAAGAGGATGCGGAACAAGCACTCACTCATCTTGAGTTTCTTAATCAACATGAACTTTCACCATGGCTAAAGGATGTGCAAACGGCTTATGAATCCTGTTTAAAAGAGTTGTGGGGGCGTTTCGCGGTTCAGTTTCCATGGCTGTATTTGCGTTCAACCCAATATGGTCATTTGGATCAGGATGTGAAGAAAGCATGGTTGAAACGTTTGTTGATTAAATTTGATCAAGCCAGCTATGACAATTTAGAAGATTTAAAACAGCGCTATTTAGATCTATCGGATCAGATTTTTACCCGCAGTTATGATATTCAACTTTTATGGCTTAAATTATTAGCGCGCATGCCTGATTTGAGTGCACAACATGAAATTCTGTCGATTCATTTGCTCAATCAACAGTTTAATGCAGAAGTATTTTATTTGTGGTTTCAACAGCAACTTTTGAAACAGCTACCCGATTATGTCGATTTACAACAGCATATCGAAGCATGGGAAGCGAAGTATATGAGTGTGCCCGTTTTGAGTTTTGCAAAATGGCATATTTATACGGCTTTAGGGAACAAAGACCAAGCCGATGAGTTATTAAATTTATATCCAGATAATGTATTAATGAACTATTTAAGAATCAAGTCGACCTTAAACGGAGATGAGGATTTAATTAAACAGTTAAATTTAATTTTTGAAAATAATGCAAATTTTGTCGAAATGAAAATATAGGTGGATAATGCGGAGCCTGTTAGATTACCCATTGGTTTATACCCAACAGGTGGCTTGGGGAGATATGGATGCCTTTGGTCATGTTAATAACGTCATGTATTACCGTTATGTGGAAAGTGCTCGTTTGGCCTATATTGAGCGGACAGGTATTTTATCTTCGGACATACTGACTGTGGTCGCATCAAATCAGTGCAAGTATTTAAAACCTGTATTTTATCCAGATCAATTAAGCATTGGTGCACGGATTGAAGAACTTAGAAATAGTGCATTTCGTATGCATTATTTACTCTGGAGCGAGCAACAACAATCTATCGTTGCAGAAGCGGAAGCGGTTATTGTTTGTGTCGCTAAGGTGAATATGCAGAAAACATTAATCCCTGAACTGACGCGTCATAAACTCAAAGAATTCGAGTTAACCATCGGACATAAAATATAAATGTCTTTTTATTTATTTTAAAAGTCGCTAGACTATATAAATACTGTCTAATTATTGTTGTTTAAGTCATGGATGAGTTGAGTCTTTGGTCTAATCAAAATATTATTAAATAGGCTCAGTAAATAAAATGTTGGTTAATGGAGTTAATGTATGCCAGATATTAGTAATTTATCCGTAGAAGAGTTAAAGCGTCTACAAATCGAAGCGGAAGCTTTAATTGCATCTAAAAAAGATCAAGCAGTTGAAGATGCATATACCCAAATTATTGCAATTGCAGAAAATGTAGGTTTAAGCATCGAACAAATTTTAGAGTTTGGTGCAACGAAGCGTAAGAAAGGCACGCGTAAGTCTGTCGAGCCACGTTACCGTAACAAAAGTAATGCTGCTGAAACATGGACAGGTCGTGGTAAGCAACCACGCTGGTTAGTGGCTCAGTTGGAAAAAGGTGCGAAGCTAGAAGATTTCCTAATCTAAGTCATCGCCTTGTCACAGACGTGACATAAACTGCAAAAACCAAGCATTATATGCTTGGTTTTTTTTGTAGTTAACGTTTGGTGTTGTTGTAAAATTATGCATAATGTCTATCAAAGAAAGACAAAAAATGAAGCAAGGAAGAATAATTGAAAGTTCGTGGTGGGAGAATCACAAAACCTAAATACGTCACGTGGTGGATGTTTACAGTTGTAGTATTTTTAATCTTCGTTTTGCTGCAAATACCGGCAGCATGGCTCATTGCAAAATTTTATAAAAACAATCAGATTTTGCAGAATGTCAGCGGTAATCTTTGGCATGGACAGGCCGATTGGCAAACTGGAAAATTACGTGGAACCGTTGTTTGGACAACCCGGCCTTTAGATTTACTGTTACTGCGTGCAGGCGCCAATGTTGAGATTTATAGTGCCAATACCAAACTGGATGGTGTGTTGGCCTATGGTTTCGGGAAAAAAGTCATCGTGCGGGATTTGAACGGACAAATTGCTCCAGAAACTTTAAAGTCGGTCGCCAATTGGCAATGGCCTAGCAATGCAATCCAGTTGCAAGAAATTGATTTTAATTATAAAAAAGAGCAAGGTTTTAGTCAGGTAGGTGGTGGCATGCAGTGGGCTGGAGGGGAATTGATGTATATCTTTGCGCAACGTCCACAGCAAATGCAAATTCCATCGTTGGCAGGAAAGTTATCGCAAGATCAAAATAAACTCATGATTAATTTGCAGGATCAACGTCAACAAAAACTCATGAATTTAACGGTTGATCCAGATTTGATGCTGGATGTGCAATTAACCCAACGTTTAATGTTAAATGTGCCATCTTATCAAGGTAAAGCAGGTCTAGATAGTTATGTGGTGAGTTCGCGTCAGCCTCTGCTGAATGGGGGCTTTTAATGGGTTTTGATCTACAGAAATTACCAGAGCTGAACCTTAAACAGTTTGAGCGCCTAGCACCACTGTGTTTAATGCTTTTGATCTTAGCACTATGCTGGAAGTTGGCTGGCTTATTTTGGCTCTGGGTGGCGCCACCACAAGTTATGCAAATGCCACGTGTTGAATTGGGTTCACAGCAACCCCAAGTCCCGAATATTACCAATTTTGCGCTATTTGCAGAGCAAAGTAAGAATCCTGCAGATGATCAGCTCAATTTACAGCTACAAGGTGTGGTGGTTGGGCAACCTAGTCAGTTTTCATCTGCTGTGATTAAGTCAAATAATGTAGCAGATCGTTATCGGGTGGGGGAGAGCATAGAAGGCAGTTCATATTATCTGGCTGAGGTCTATTGGGACCGCGCGATTCTCAAAAATAACAGTGGGCAAACCCGAGAATTGTTGTTCCAAGGAATTGATAATCTAGATCAGCAAATTGTGGCTCCGACGACTGCACCTGTTGCAGTTCCTCCTGTGAGTCAAGAGCAGCAAGCATTAGGCCAAGCAGTACAGGGCTTACAACAAGATCGCGAGCAATATTTAAAGGATTTGGGTGTCGGTACCAACAATAATGCTGGCCAAGGTTATCAGGTGACGGAACAAACCCCTGCTGCACTACGTAGTCGTTTAGGCTTGCAGGCGGGAGATCAGATTATGTCTTTAAACGGTCAAGCGATCGGACAGGGGCAAAATGATGCGCAGTTATTGGAGCGTGCGCGTCGTGAAGGACAAGTAAAAATAGAAGTGAAACGTGGTGATCGTATCATTACGGTACAACAAAATTTTCAGTGATCAAGCATCACCAGTATCAGTTAGGAATGATTTGGATTTATGGCTTTATTGAATCACCGCTCAGCATGGGCACTAACAATTGCAGCACCTTTGCTTGCCACGGTGAGCACAGCCAGTTATGCGCAAACATGGAAAATTAATCTACGCGATGCAGATTTAACCGCATTTATTAATGAAGTTGCAGATATCACTGGGAAAAATTTTGCGGTGGATCCAAGGGTTCGTGGCAATGTTACGGTCATTTCAAACAAAGCACTTAACAAAGAAGAAGTTTATGATTTGTTCTTAGGGGTGCTGAATGTGAATGGTGTAGTGGCAATCCCATCTGGCAGAACCATTAAAATTGTGCCTGATAGTAATGTAAAAAGCTCAGGCATTCCCTATGATGCACGTCACCGCGCCACAGGTGATCAGATTGTGACGCGGGTGATTTGGCTGGAAAATACCAATGCCAATGATTTAATTCCAGCATTACGCCCGCTGATGCCACAATTTGCACATTTATCGGCAGTGAATGGAACCAATGCACTGATTGTTTCCGATCGTGCTAGCAATATTTATCAGCTTGAAACCATTATCCGTAATTTGGATGGTACGGGACAAAATGACATTGAAGCGGTGTCGTTACAGTCGAGTCAAGCTGAAGAGATGATAGGGTTGTTGGAGAGTATGAGCGGCACAGGTTCCATCAAGGACTTAAAAGGCTCAAGAATACGTATTATTGCAGATAACCGCACCAATCGGATTATTTTAAAAGGGGATACCGCTACACGTAAACGTATTCGCCAAATGATCGAGATGCTCGATGTGCCTGCTGCGGAACGTCTGGGTGGCTTGAAGGTTTTTCGTTTAAAATATGCCAGCGCCAAAAACTTATCTGAGATTTTACAAGGCTTAGTTTCGGGACAAGCAGTCAATAGTAACGAGTCTGCTGATAATAGTGGCAACACTAATGCGGCCTTTAGCCAAAATAATAACAGTGAGGGTTCGTCTTCACAGATTTCTACACCCAGTATTAACTTAAATAGCCAGTCCAATCGCAATCAAAACAACATCACCAGTTTTAATAGTAATGGAGTGAGTATTATTGCTGATAGCTCACAAAATGCGTTGGTTGTTAAAGCCGATCCACAGCTCATGCGTGAAATTGAGTCTGCTATTCAGCAATTGGATACTCGTCGTCAGCAGGTCCTGATTGAGGCAACTATTCTTGAAGTGGAAGGGAATGATGCAGATCAACTGGGCGTACAATGGGCGATGGGTGATTTAAGCAGTGGTGTGGGAATTATTAACTTTGACAATATTGGTTCAAGTTTACAAAGTATTGCGGCGGGTTATTTAGCCAGTGGTGGTGCAGGGGCAGCCAGTGCAATTGGAGCTGGTGCTTCACTCATTTTGGGTGATTACAAAGAAGGCAGTGATGGTTCTCGCCAGTTATATGGTGCCATGATTCAGGCTTTAAAGAGTAAAACTAAGTCGAATCTGCTTTCCACACCGTCTATTGTGACTATGGATAATGAAGAAGCCTATATTGTTGTGGGGGAGAATGTACCGTTTGTGACGGGTTCGGTTTCTACCACATCTTCAGGCACAGCCAATCCCTATACAACGATTGAACGTAAAGATGTGGGTGTAACGCTTAAGGTGGTGCCACATATTGGGGAAGGCGGAACGATCCGTTTAGAGATTGAACAAGAAGTCTCAGATGTCAAAACCAATAAGGGTGAAGCGCAAGATTTGGTTACCAGTAAGCGTGCGATCAAGACTTCAGTCTTGGCAGAACATGGTAATACCATTGTTCTAGGTGGTTTGATTTCTGATAATACAGCCTATTCACGCCAGTCAATTCCTGGTCTAGGTGTAATTCCTGGTTTGGGGCGCTTATTTCGTTCAGATGGTAAGACGGATCAGAAACGCAATTTGTTGGTTTTCATTCATCCAACGATTGTTGGTGATGCTGAGTCAGCACGTCGCCTTTCCCAACAGCGCTATAGTCAGTTATACAGTTTGCAGTTGGCTATGGATAAAGATGGTAGTTTTTCAAAATTACCAGAAAATGTCGATGATGTCTTCCAACAACGTTTGCCTGTTAGCTCAACGAAACCAAGCTTGCCACAATCTTATCAGCGTGTACCGAGTAGCCCGACAGCAACTCAACCTAAGGTAGAAACAACACCTGTTGCGATTGAACCTGTGGTTCAAAAACAACCCGTTGCTAAAGTGCCTCAGAAGACCACGTCAAGTCAGTTGCCGCAAGTGCAGCAACCTGAGTCTGTATGGAAGAATTTAAGTGTTGATCGGATGCAAGGTGCCATGCTTGGGCAGATGACACAAAAGTCGGTCTCGACAACTTACTTTAAAATCTGAGGATTTACAGTCGAATACAGCATAGATGATTTTACTTCATCTACATAAAAGGCAAAATGGTAAAGAATATTCACTGTGTTATGATAAATCAGCACATAGAGAGATAAGTCATGACTTGGAAAATACAAGCAATTTCTGGTGAGTTAACTGGTCAAGAAATTAATATTGATCGTGATATGTTGGTGGGTCGTCATCAGACGGCAGATATCTTATTACAACAATCTGAAATTTCGCGTAAGCACGCAGCCTTTTTACTGAAAGAGCAAGCACTCTGGTTACAAGATCTCGGTTCGTCAAATGGCACGTTTGTCAATGATGTGCAAATTGCTGTGGAGACCTTGTTAAAGCAGGGTGATATTGTCCAGTTTGCCAGCTTAAAGTTTTCAGTACTTGAGCCTGCAAAGCCACTTGAGCAGGTGGTTGAGTCAGTAGGTGATGCGACGTTGGGTGCGGCTGTGGTAGAAGAGACGATTGCCCAGCCATCGGAAGCTGTTGCTACTTCGGAAACAGCACAAGCAGAACCTGAGCAACCCAAAACAGTAGCACAGCAAATGAATGATCAGGGAATGCCAGAGCTGAAAGAGCGTGATGCTAATGTGAGCCTAACACGTGATGGTATGCCACAAAATGTTGGTATTCCTAAACCTGCGCCTATTCCTGAAGGTGTAGATGTTACTGCTTCAAATGAGTCCCCAGCTGAGGTTAGTGAAGTTTCAACACCCGTTGCTCAAGCGGCTGAGACGCAAAAGAATGCCTCTGTTGGGCTGATCTCGATCATTGTCTTGATTATTTTAGCCATTATTGCGTGGCTGATGTTCAAATAAGATTCAGATCACACTACAATCAAGGCATGCAACAGCATGCCTTGATTGTTTTTGGGCAGCACATGATAAAAATGGGTGAGGGTGAATGAATATTGCTAACTTGGCGCAACGAGAAGTTTTACTTTTTGATTTAGACGGAACCTTGGTGGATTCTGCAACAGATTTACATCGTGCCATGAACATGAGTCTCAACGCCATGCAACTACCAACCGTGACGGAAGAACAGGTGCGGATTTGGATAGGAAAAGGAACGGCACTGTTTTGTCAAAGTACCTTGCAGCATTTGACTGGTGAAGTTGATCCAGCCCAGCAACAACAATTATTGGATACGTTTTTAAAGATTTATAATGCTGACCCATGTGTGGAAACGCTACCTTTTGATGGCATTGTGCCATTTTTGGAATGGGGCTTGGCGCAAAAGAAAACCATGATTTGTGTGACCAATAAGCCTGAACAACCTGCACGCGCCATTGTCGATCATTTGGGGATGAGTCATTATTTTGCTGATGTCATCGGTGGAGATCGTTTTGAAGAGCGCAAACCTCATCCGCGTCAGTTGTTACACTGTGTTGAACAATATGCGCAAAACAAAGACCAGGTTTTAATGATTGGGGACTCATCCAATGACGTTGAGGCTGCACGCCGTGCGGGTATTGATTGTGTTGTGGTCAGCTATGGCTATAATCATGGTGAAAATATTTTAGACTGTCAGCCACAACAAGTGGTGGATAATCTGTGTGAGCTGATTGGGTAACTTTGTAAACGAAGGAATGAACATGAGTAAACATATGGCTTTTCGATGGCGAAACTCAACCTGCTAATTTTAAAAACTGATATCGCCATATTGAAAAAATAGAGAAACACTCATGACAACACAAGCTCAATTCGATCAACTCAAAAACTCAGGTTATAACCTAATTCCTGTCTATCGTCAGCGTTTAGCTGATACCGAGACGCCATTATCTGTTTTTGCTCGCCTAAAAGAGCATAAGCAAGCCTATTTGTTTGAATCCGTAGAGGGTGGTGAAAACTGGGCGCGCTACTCGATTATTGGTTTAGGTGAATCGACTGTTTTCTCGTGCAACGCAGGTGAGCTCACCATTCAACAAGCCGATGGAGCGATAGAAAAGCAGCCTTGCGTAGATCCTTTTCAATATATCCGTGATTTTCAAGCTCAATATAAAGTTCCAACCCAAGCAGATTTACCTGCTTTACCAAGCTTTACAGGGGGCTTGGTGGGTTACTTTGGTTATGATGCAGTACGTTATATTGAACCACGTTTAAATAACGTGCCAGAAGCGGATCCTGTAGGCTTACCAGATATTTGGATGATGCTGTCTAAAACAGTAATTGTGTTTGATAATTTAAAAGATACTTTATTCCTGATCGTGCATGCTGATGTCAATAATGCGGAGGCTTATCAGCAAGCACAGCAGCAACTAGATGTTCTAGAGGATTTGTTGGCAACACCAATTAGTCTTAAAGCGACTCCACATACTGCACCACATTTTGAGTCACTCACTGGAAAACAGAAATTCTTAGAATCCATTGAGACGGTGAAAGAGTATATTCGTGCGGGTGATGTGATGCAGGTCGTACCAGGGCATCGCATGGTTTCTGACTTTGATGGAGAACCTCTGCAAGTATATCGCGCACTACGTCATTTGAATCCATCGCCTTACTTGTTCTTGGTACAAGGGCAAACTTTGGAAAATAATCAGCCTTTTCATATTGTCGGCTCGTCCCCTGAAATTTTATCGCGTCTTGAAAATGGCATTGCAACGGTACGTCCGCTAGCAGGAACACGCCCACGTGGTAAAACCAAAGAAGAAGACTTAGCTCTTGAGCAAGACTTATTATCGGATGAAAAAGAGATTGCAGAACATTTGATGTTGATTGACTTGGGGCGAAATGATGTCGGTCGCGTCTCAAAAATTGGAAAAGTGCAAGTGACAGATCAAATGGTGATCGAACGTTATTCACATGTCATGCATATTGTGTCCAATGTTCAAGGCGAAGTCCGTGATGATGTGGATGCATTGGATGTTTTTAAAGCAACTTTCCCTGCAGGCACTCTTTCGGGTGCACCTAAAATTCGAGCAATGGAAATTATTGACCAAGTTGAGCCAGTAAAACGTGGAATTTTTGGTGGTGCTGTTGGTTATTTAGGCTGGCATGGTGAAATGGACATGTCGATTGCGATTCGTACCTGCGTTATTCGTGAAAATAAGGTCTATGTACAAGCAGGAGCAGGGCTTGTTTATGACTCAAATCCTGAATCTGAGTGGAATGAAACCCAAATAAAAGCTCGTGCAGTGATCAAGGCGGTTGAATTATCATCAAACGGATTGATTTTGTGAGTTTTTGACGTTTTTTTTGAAAAAAACACTTGCAAGGATTTTGAGTTTTGCTAAACTGCACACCGTTCCGATACGAAACGTACGAAACACTAAGAAACGCCGGCATAGCTCAGTTGGTAGAGCAACTGACTTGTAATCAGTAGGTCCACAGTTCGAATCCGTGTGCCGGCACCATCTTAGAGAGTTGAGTAAGTTAAGTAAAGAGCGACACTGAAGTAAGTGTAAAATGGTGAGGTTCCCGAGCGGTCAAAGGGGGCGGACTGTAACTCCGCTACGAAAGTTTCGAAGGTTCGAATCCTTCCCTCACCACCAATTTTAAGACTTCAAAAAGTGGTCTTTGTACCAACATCGTGCGGGAGTAGCTCAGTTGGTAGAGCGGTAGCCTTCCAAGCTACATGTCGCGAGTTCGACCCTCGTCTCCCGCTCCATTTGAAGTTTTATATTTGCTCTTATAGCTCAGTGGTAGAGCACTCCCTTGGTAAGGGAGAGGTCTCGAGTTCAAATCTCGATAAGAGCTCCAGATTACAGTTTAGTAGATTATCTACAAGTTTTAAGAAAGCAGGCTTATTAGTCTGCTTTTCAAGTATTTGGTGTCTGATTTTTTTAGGCGATGTGTCGATACTGAGTTGTTTATACCTGTGTTCGACGTAAACGAGGAAGATGAA
>NZ_QKVN01000157.1:0-209 GCF_003231195.1 Acinetobacter sp. WCHAc060042 | reverse complement strand
ATGGATGGTAAAGGTCGATGGGTTGATAATGTGATGGTTGAACGATTATGGCGGAGCGTTAAATATGAAGAGGTGTATCTCAAAGCCTACAGCAATGTTTTGGATGCGAAGAAGCAATTAAACGCATATTTTGAATTTTATAATTTGAAACGACCTCATTCGAGTCTGGACAAAATGACTCCAGATGAGTTTTACTATGACCAGCTACC
>NZ_QKVN01000156.1:0-234 GCF_003231195.1 Acinetobacter sp. WCHAc060042 | reverse complement strand
TTTCTAGGACGAGTATTCAGTGACATGGCAACTTGATTTAAATAATGCTGATCTGCCTGATTTAAATCAATCCCTTTAGGTAAATATTGCCTAATTAAACCATTCATATTTTCGCATGTGCCTTTTTGCCAAGGTGAATGTGGGTCACAGAAATATACATCTATGCCTAAATCTTCTTCGAGTATTTTATGTTCTGACATCTCGCGTCCACGGTCATAGGTCAACGTTTTACGC
>NZ_QKVN01000155.1:0-243 GCF_003231195.1 Acinetobacter sp. WCHAc060042 | reverse complement strand
CAATTCAGCCCCTCGCACTCCAGTATATAATTTAAACATCAGTGCTTTTTTAATAATCGGATGGGCATCCAATTTTTGTAATTTATACTTAAAATCAGATATATCCTCCGCTTTCAAATACGGATAATTTTTCTTGATTTTACTGTTAATGGCGATTTTATTTAAACCATGAGCGATGTTGAATTCACAATAACCCATCGCTACAGCGTAGTCATAAATTTGGTTCAAATAACTACAAGCTTT
>NZ_QKVN01000154.1:0-248 GCF_003231195.1 Acinetobacter sp. WCHAc060042 | reverse complement strand
TTATCAGAAGCATATCGAGCTTGATAAACGTCATTGATGCTATTTCTTTTAAGCTCACGATAGATCGTACTAGGATGTCTTTTAATGAGTTCAGCAAATTTTCTGGCTGAAAAGCCTTCTTTTCTTGACTCAAGCATTAATGCAGTACGATCTTCAAAGTTAAGATGATGGTATGACAATTTTATATACTCCATAAACCCTTTAAATTAATTAGGTGGTTTATGTCGCACTTCAAGTTTTACTCTGCC
>NZ_QKVN01000153.1:0-250 GCF_003231195.1 Acinetobacter sp. WCHAc060042 | reverse complement strand
CAGACAATTGATTTCAGATCGTCAAGCACATGCCATAATTCCTCCAAGAAAAAATGCAAGGCCATGGAAAGATAAGAAATTGGGATCTTTAGAGAGAAATGAATTATTGAAAACAGTCAAACATCTAGGAAGAATGCTTTGGAAAAAATGGTCGGGCTATCACCGTCGCAGTTTGGTGGAAACCAAGATGCATTGCATCAAATTATTAGGAGATAAGCTGACGGCAAGACATTTTCAAAGTCAGGTCAAT
>NZ_QKVN01000152.1:0-257 GCF_003231195.1 Acinetobacter sp. WCHAc060042 | reverse complement strand
AAATCCTATTAAAGTACAACAGATATCTGATCAAGAAAAAATGAAGCAAATGGAACGTGAAATTAAAGAATTAAAGCGTGCCAATGAAATTCTACGTAAAGCAGCCGCTTTTTTCGCCCAGGCGGAGCTCGACCGCCCATACAAATAATGGTGGATTTTATCCATAACAATAAAGATCGATATGGTGTTGATGCGATTTGTAGGATTTTACCGATCGCAGCTTCAACCTATTACCGAACTTTAGATCTCGCTGACAA
>NZ_QKVN01000151.1:0-264 GCF_003231195.1 Acinetobacter sp. WCHAc060042 | reverse complement strand
CGCAATTAAGGCAATCCATATTTGTGTTTGGATCGCATTGCGACTACGGCCTAAAAACGATTTCAATTTTAGGTTTTGCTTGATCGCTTTAAAAAATAGTTCTACCTTCCACCGATCTTTATAAATTGCAGCAATGGTTGATGCAGCGAGATGAAAATTGTTGCTTAGGAATTCAAATGTCCTTTTCTTTTTTTCATCATAAAATTCTATACGTCTTAATAACTTAGGTACACCACGCTTTTTAGCATAATCGCTATTCAACTC
>NZ_QKVN01000150.1:0-292 GCF_003231195.1 Acinetobacter sp. WCHAc060042 | reverse complement strand
GGGTTCACCCCCATTTTTTAATACTAAATATCTAATTTAGGTAAGTTTCTAACAATCTTCATTGTTTCAAGACTGACAGTAATCACTCGTAAAAACAGATTGAGAGGGTATGATGGATCATTCATTGTTTCGATTGCCCAATCATTCGCATCATTCACAATGCCACTGTCTTTATGCGTAGATACGCCTTGGCGTTCCATAACCCATTCGAGTGCAGGCTTGCCATTTACAACGTAGTCATAGGCTTCTAATGGGATATTTTCGATAGTGATAGCATTATTATAAACAACGG
>NZ_QKVN01000015.1:0-85496 GCF_003231195.1 Acinetobacter sp. WCHAc060042 | reverse complement strand
CCGCTTCAACAGACAATCCCATACCAGCAAAAACAACTAATGGAAAAATCCATAACTGTTTCATAAATTATTTCCACGACAAGAGAAGATGAGATTGTATTTAATTGTCTTAGACACCACAATTCATCAATTAATCAAAACATAGTTGCTATATTAGCAACAATTAAACCTTAAATTAGATTCTAGGAACTGACGAAGAATGCAATTAAACGCACTACGTTATTTTGTTATGGTTGCCACGACAGGTAGCTTTGCAGCTACAGCAAAGCATTTTCAAGTTCCTCCCTCTTCTGTGTCCCGATTTATATCGGGACTTGAACAAGAAATTGGACAGCAACTTTTTTACCGTAATACACGGTCTGTTAAACTTACTGAAATTGGGGAAAAGTACTACGTTCAAATAAGGGATGTACTTGATACTCTTGACTTTGCGAATGAGCAAGTTGCAGGTAAGAATTTTGGCGTAAAAGGGTTAGTACGTATTAATACAGCCGTTGCATTAGGTCGGCTACATATATCAACTATCATTAATAAATTACAAGACACATATCCTGATTTATCGGTTGAATTAACTCTAACTGATACATTTATTGACCCTGTACAGGAAGGTGTAGACATTGCAATACGGATTGGCTTATTACATGACTCTGCCTTAATTGCAAGAAAGCTTTGTGACCAGCAGTATGTTTTGTGTGCTAGTCCTGAATATCTTGAACGATATGGCATACCAGATTCACCCGAAGATCTCAAAAAACATTTATGTCTTGTTTATAAGGGGCTTTCAGGCACTCAAAGGTGGTACTTCCGACAGGAACATAGTAGCAAACCTATTGTATTAGAACCGCAAGGTACATTAAAGAGTAACAATGCAGAAGTCTTAGTTGCAGCAGCCTTAGAAGGAAGAGGTATTGTGCTATTCCCTACTTGGATTTTTGAACATGATAACTTCAAAAACAGAAAACTAGTTCCTTTACTTCCTCAATGGACTAGTACAGTCGACTCTCATTCTATTGGAATTCATCTTGTTTCTCCTGAAAACAGAATTCGTTCACAAAAAGTAAGAACCGTAGTTGATTTTATAATGAAAGAAATTGGTACCCCTCCTTATTGGGATAATATTTTATAGTTAGATAGCATACAGTGCCCATATTTATTTTCAGTTAATCCTATAAACTCCGCTGATTAACACGCTTAGATAATTCTGCTGCCGACTCTTTCCGCTCTGAATAACGGTCTGTGAAGTACTGACTTTGTCCACGCGTCAGTAGCGTGAATTTATATAGCTCCTCCATGACATCGACAATTCGATCATAAAAGGCTGAAGGTTTCATCCTGCCGTCTTCTTCAAACTCTAAAAAAGCTTTAGGAATAGAGGATTGGTTCGGAATAGTGATCATACGCATCCAACGGCCTAAAATACGCATTTGATTGACGCTATTAAAAGACTGCGAACCGCCACTCACCTGCATCAAGGCCAAAGTCTTGCCTTGTGTTGCACGAATCGCACCACCTGCTAGAGGTATCCAGTCAATTTGCGATTTAAAAATTGAACTCATTGAGCCATGGCGTTCAGGTGAGCACCACACCATACCTTCTGCCCAAGCCAGTAAATCATGCAATTCTTTAACCTTTGGATGTTCAGTGTCCGCATCTTCGGGTAAGGGTAAACCTTAATGAGTTTAATATCTCTGAAATTGGTAGAGAGCTTAGCAATAAAAAGAACTCCATTTTGCTCAACTTAAATAATCCGTTTAAAATTTATGATGAATAAATAAGTAAAAAACTAAAAGAAAAAGCAGTATGCGTTAATAGCCGACCCTTTTTAAAGGTCGGTTAAGCAGTTTGCGTTTCTAAAAATTTAACACTCTTATTTTATAATAATATTTTCAACAAATCACTTTACAAAACAGAATTACACATTTTACAAAACCCCACCCAAATAAACTTTGGATTATTTTACTGATATAATAAATTAAAAAATAAACCTTTTTTTTGTTTTTTTAAACTTTTCTCATCTTTTTTTAAAATATTTTGATAATGTGGATCTTAAGTTTTTATTCTGGTGTTCTTGTGAAGTGATCATATAGCTGACCCTCTGTGATCATTTCATAAGAACACCAGTTTCACAGGATAATAAAATGGGTATGAATAAATATATTGTTATTGTTGAAGCAGAACATCCGCCGCAAGTCTTCCTACATGACACTATTCCAAATGTTGGTAAGGTTCTTGAACTTAAAGCAGAGGAATTCCCGAATCGAGTAACTGCAGCATGGCTAGCGCAGCGCTTTAACCTTTCTCGTAAAACCATTATTGAAAAGATTGGTGCTTTTAATAAAGGTGACGATAACAAGCATCTATATGATCCCAGAGAGGTAATGCCCATCTTAGAAAATTTCAACGTGATGGCTTCTAAACGTGGAGCACGGCGTAAAAATTAAAAAAATGGGGGCTTAGTGCTCTCTATCTTCTTGGTAAATCTTTGATGAGCTTTATAAATTCGTCCGCATATTTCTCAGCTTGATCTTTTTGTTCAATCACAGTTATATTTTCATTATTAAATGATGCTTTCACAGTCCAATTAAAAGAACCCGTAATAACTTTCTTGAAATCAATAACACAAAATTTATGATGCATTAAATTATTGAAATTGCCATTTTTAGGTGAGACTTAATAGTATTCGATCTCAGATTTTTCAAAGCGTATTCCCTTGCTTTCAGTCAAACTATCATCATTCACTATAATTCTTATGTTACCCCCTTTTTGATGTTGCCTATAAAGTGCCTCAGCTATCGGCTTAGAAGTAATCCATGCAACCGCAACCCATACGGAATACTTACTAGTTTTGATATGTTCTATTATTTCTTTCTCTATTTTTTCAAAAACAGGCTTGAGCTGTAAATCCTCTTGAATAGATTTTCCACCAATTTTATAGATTTCATTCTCATTTTTATAAAGCAATAAACCATCATGTTTCAATATTTTATTGAGTTCACATGCAATCTCATCAGGATTTTGTGTTTGGCGATCATCAACCAAAATCTCGATCAAGGAAATTAATTTAAAAGTTCCATTTATCTCAGCAAGCTTTTTATTTGTAAAGTCCCTTCTACTACCAAATTCCCCTTTTTTATTCAACTCCCAATAATCATCACTGAAGCCGAAATAATTAAATAGTTTTACAATATCAGGGCCCGATCTCCTCTCTGAAGAAAATTCACGCAAAATTACTGTTGTTAATTCATTTAATGATAAATCAGAAATCTGCATAATAAAAAGCCCCATTCAATGGGGCATATCTTAAGCAGCATTTAGCATTTTTGCTATCTCAGAAGCGGTTGGGTTGTAGTATGTGTTCACAAGAACCCCAATGGTTTTATGCCCAGTCAACTTAGCTAATATCTCAACAGGCAATTTTTGGTTATTCACAAAGCGTGTAATGGCCTCATGACGTGAATCATGGAACGTAAATGCTCCAGCAAGTCCGACACGCTTTAAATTACGCTGCCAAAGCAACCTAAACGAATTGGAGTTGTGTTTGACCAGTAACCCTTCGCGCTTAGGCAGTATATCTAATAGCGCTCTTGCCTTTGTCGTTAGTGGGACATCTCGTGAGGTACCATTCTTAGTATCAGGCAAATGAACATAATCAGGAAAGACATGTTGGTTCTCAATTCCTAATATCTCACCTTTACGCATAGCAGTTTCCAATGCAAATAGAAAACTCCAAGCTACATAGTGCGCTGGTGTTTTAGGTACCATACCTTCTTCATAATTATCTAAACCCACCAAAACCATTTTGATTTGATCTTGGCTTATACGGTTCTTTCGTGCAGGTGGTTTAATTGGCTTCTTAACCAAATTAAATGGATTAGAAGGCAGTAAGAATAGTTCACGTACTGCAAATGTGAAAACAGAAGATCCAAGGCTCATTTCTTTATGAATCGTCCCTGCTTTCACATACTGCAGTCGTCTTTCTCTATTTTCAGTGATTAGCTTTGGCGTGAGATCATAAATAGAATATTCAGTCAGCTTGCCGTAATACCGTTCTAAATATTTAATGTGATTTTTGATGTAGACTTTGCTTTTAGTAAACTGACCAATTTTTTCGTAATAGATATTAAATAGCTGCTTTACGGTGTACTGGGGTTTATCTAAATTTTTGAGCTGCTTCTCATACTCAAGCTGTAATTCCATGAGTCGCTTGTGCGCCCATTGAATACATTCTTGTGAGGTATCTTTAGTTGCGGCATCACGAAGATGCTTGTATTTGACTTGGATGCGCCAGGCATTGCCGCGTTTGACAGGTTTTTGCATATTAATAAACTCTCAATATTTGGTGCCGAAAACGGGCGCCATCCATCTTGAGATACATACGACCATCTCAAAATGGCGCCCGAAAGCGAAATATAAAGCAGTTTTTAATGCAAATTTTGGGTATTTTGATTCCCCAAAGCTGACCTATTTGACAATAAAAACAGGGAAATATCGTTACAATACTCCCCTTAAAATATTGATTTTACTCAATATATATCTTGGTAGGTATATCCAGACTCGAACTGGAGACCTCTACGATGTCAAGATGAAGTCAAAACCCGACCTAAGCCTTTAGAATATAACAATTTCATTGCTTATTTTTGAGCGTATTTTAGTCACTTTCTTACCAAACTAGACCCAATAAAATCAATAATTTAGAGCATCATTTCTCTACAGCTTTTTTCGTCTTTTGCTTCAAATTTCTCATAGAAATTTTGTCTTAAAAGTTGGCTTGCAATCTACGAACACAAGATATAAAAAACCGCCCTTTCAGGCGGTCATTTTCACTTCAATAAATTGTACCTTTGATGCGGAAAGGTCTTTAACTCGAACATGTGTTGGTAGTCGTATGCTGGCAGTTCTACATGGTACTTTTTGCATAGATCCGATATGGCATAGGTCATATAGAACATATTGTCATGCAACATGGACACCAGTAATGGATTTAGTTTTACCAGTGTCGGGCTATGGGTATTCCACCATGCTTGGAAAAGTTTGGCTTGGCCACAGAGTATTTCTATAGATTGGTTTTCATCTATATGAATATCCCCTTTTGCTTTGATCTGCATGGTTTCTAGGTAGTCCACAGCGTCTTGGAAGTGCATAGCCAAGAGTTCGCTATAACGTGAAATGCGAAAGTGTTTGTTATGTCTTGCCCAAAGTTCAGTACGTTTCTTTGTGCTGCCCTCGGAGCGTCGGTCTACGATTTCTTTAAGTTCAGCTTGTTGTTCTGCGTTGATTTTTACTCGTGTGTCGATTTGCTGTTGCTGTATTTCTTTTTCGAGTACGTCGAGTACCCATTTGCGGAATTCTTTAGCGACTGGTGTGCGGGCGAAGAATGTAATGAGGTGGCAACCACGTAATGAAAAAACCCGTACCGTCAAATTGACGGTCTGAGGATTGGGGACAATTTTCGTCATATCAGAAGTAAATTCATCTGCTTTACGATCATAAATACGAGATACTGAATCTTCTCGCGCATATCCTAATGCACGAGCAAGATCAGATGATGTAATCCAAATTTGCTGATCATTGAGTTCTATTGGATGAAATTGCATGGAATTAAATGTTAGACTGTTCATATCAATTGTTCTCGAAAATAATTGGTAGATACCCCGTCTTCCGCCAAGAATGTTCGGGGTATTTTTTATTTAAAATAATGTCCACTGGACATATTGCAAATATATATGTCCACTTGATACCATGTCAACAGAATTTTTCAGGATGAAGTCATGGGTAAACATTTAGGTGTCGCATATAATTTGCGCTTACCACAAGAACTAAAAAATAAAATTGCAGAATCGGCTAAGGAGCTAAACCGCTCTATGAATGCGGATATTGTGGCGAGATTGGAAGAGAGCTTTTTAAAGAAGGATGTTTCTTCACCTGCACGATCTGATGTAAAAATCGTTCATCTAGCCAATGGAAAAAAACGTGTTATTTATGGAAAACTTATAAATAATTTTAGTTTAGATTACACACAAGAACTTGACCAACTTCGAGATGATATTCATCTTTCTCTTGAAGTATTAAGTGGCTCTTCTTTTTGGAATTCATTAAAGTTTTTTAATAAAGACGTTTTAGTTTATAAAGGCGACAATCATATTGATGTTGTAGACAACGGTAAAAAAAGTCTTGGATGGTTGATTGTCGAAGACCATATTACAGATAAATATATGGAAAATCTTCATAAAAAAAATAACGAAAAGTAAATCACCGCTTACTTTTTACAGGTGCTACCTAAGGCTCTATTCTTAGAGATGAGAGTTTTAGTGTCTAAAAAGCACCTTATGGTAAAAGTTGATTGATTATTAATTCTAAACTATTATTATCTATATGAAATTTTCTAAAAGCCAAAAACACCTCTTCCTTATTCCGAGATTTTCTAACAAAATCTCGGAATAAAACTTTAGCAGCATTATATTGTTCGTCGGGATTTTTAAGTAATGTTATTTCCGCTTCAAGAGCATCTCTAAAATCATTAATTAACTTTTTACGCTTATCTTTCAATTCAGTTCTATTTAGCTTACAAGTTTCAATAGTATAATCTACGTTAATATGTGTTGATGAAATTCCCCCCAATATATCAAAAAGCAAATAAGGAGATGGATCAAAAATTTCAGGATTAACTAATTTGGGTTGTTCAGCAGCATTATAACGTTCGGATAAGCTATTTATATTTAAAATTATTTTTGAACCACGTCGAAACCTTACTTTAGCTGCTAAAGTAGCAAATTTTGCCAGTTTTTTACTATTACATGTAGAACAAGCAATCAATAGATTATCCCAACTATAAGCTAACCAATAGTATGTGCTTTTAGGTCGATAATGTTCAACATGTCTATCCTCTATACCAGACTCACAATATGCACATTTTTTACTATAAATAGTATCTAGTGCATCCTTTATATCTTTAACTTTATATCTACTATTGTAATTTTTATGATCTATATATTTTTTTGCAGAGATAAGCTCTAATCTACGAGAATGAGTTGTTCTGGCTTTTGTTCGTTCATTGCCAGCCAAAGTTTCTGGTCTAGAATTTAATGAAGGGGGAATATCATTCAAGTCTTTGTCAACTTTAATCATTTTCAAACTCATCTAGAACTTCTTGGATCAATCTATTTACATCTTCACTAGAGATGAATTTCTTTTCACCTTGTTGTTTCTGATTTTCTAATCTATCACGAACTTGCTGATGTATTTTTGACAACAAGTAATCATCACTTGTATCAGCATTATCATTATCTTCATCTAGCCTAGCAGACTTTAAGTCAAATAATGATGACGTTACCAAAGTATTTAACATCATATTATTTAAATCTTTACGGTAATACTTATCCGTAACACGAGTTATGCCATCTTCATTTCTAAATACACGAAATATAATTGCATCATCAGATGCCCCTTGAATAATAGTCGGGCTATGCGTAGTAAAGATAAATTGAATATTTTTAAAGGTTGATCTCAGCTTTGATACTATTGTTTGTTTCCATTTCGGATGTAAATGTAAGTCTATTTCATCAATAACAACGATTGCTGAAGTTTGAAAAATATCACTGTTATCGCCAGATATCTTTTGCAATCTGAACAATAGATCAACAACAAAAATTGTAATACTTTTGAACCCTTCAGAAAGTTGATCGAACTTTAGCTCTTTTTTATTTTTTTCTTCAAAAAATAGTTCCGTTTCTTTCAATTCAATATTTACTGTTTTATCAAGAAGTTCAAACAAGGTCTGCTTAATAAGTTCAATACTAACACCAGCATTATTCATATTTAGTAATGCTTGATCTTTTATCCATTGTTCAGGACTAATTAAAGTTTCATTAGAATCAAATAAAGACATGAACCCATATTGTTCATAATTTTCTGCTGAAAATCTGCCACGATGAGTTCCATAGGTAAAGAAATTAATTAAATGCTTTGAATTTTCATTTGTATCTTTTCCAGACAACTTTAGCTTTGGGTTATCGTTAATTATATCTCTAATTTTTCCTGTTTTTTCTTGATCAGTATATTCAAAAATATATTCTTTATTAAATGCCAAATACATTGCCATTAATATCAAGGACTTACCATCACCATTTTCACCAACAAAATAAATCTCTTTCGATTCTTCAAAATCAAGCTCAATCTCTTCCTCAATAGAGTAAAATTGATTTATTTTAACTTCCTTTAGATGTGGGAAATTTACATTTTTATTATTTATAGAAAATGATGATTCTTCAAGCCAATTTCTAAATACCCCATTATCACAACAAAAACATTTATAGAGTTCAAGTTCTTCAACTAAATTATAGTAATTTTCTTCATTCACTTCAGTAGTCAATGAAATTAAATTTAAACGATCAATTAATAACTCTTTAAATAATGCACCAACTTTCTTATTTAATAGAATGGTAGAAAAATTATATGGAACTTCTTTTTCCCTTCTAAAAATTGGCTTAGCTGCCTCAGACTCAACTAAACAACTACGAATATTAGTGTTTTGCTTTGTTGTCCGTTCAAAAATAAAACTACCCATCATATTTGAATATGATGATTTTTTAAAAACATCTATTACTTCATGGTGTGTAAGTATTAGAGAGAACAACCCAAATAGTTTTTTTTCTTTAGGATATTTTAAAATCTCAAACCAATAGAAAGGCAATGTTTCAATATCTAAATTTTCAACTCCTAAAAATGCCTTTAAAATAGGAGTATTAATTTTGGGAGACCCTGCTTTAGCAGCCTCTATATAAGAAATTAGAGTATCTTTATCGAAAAGTAAATCTAAAGTCTGAACAATATCATATTTCGTCCAAGACGTTTTTAATTTGGTAACATCATATTCCATAGATCATACCTTATCAGCAATAATCAATATTTCATTGACATTGATATTTTTTCCACCAGTGCGACCAAGTCTACTATGTAAATATTCCATAGTTTGAATACTTACATCATAAGATTCACCAAAAGTCTTTTGTGCAAGAGCCAATAAACTGTTTAACTCTATAACACCACCATCACTATAACTCAATACCATAGCTGAATCTTTCTCTTTGATTAAAGAGAACATTTTTTCAAAAGCATCACTAGCCTCACTCTTTTTACAAAAAGGTGATTGATGACGATCTTGTCTATATCTACCCTTAAATTTAACTTCCGGATAATCATACTTAACCAAAGTTTCTAGCACATGATAAAAGCGTGAATAATGCACATTTCCATAAGGTGGATCAGCATAAATGATCGAATTTTTATCAGATTTTTTTAACAGCTCATCAAATGATAATGTATAGCTTTCAAACTCTTTGTTAGAGGAGCGATCATAAGCAAGCAGTTGATTCAATTTTGAAACAAATAAATCCACAACTGATTTGACTCGATACAACAGAATATCTTTGAAGTTTTTATCATCTTTCACATCTCTATACTGAGCAAAATGCCCTGTACTCTGAGAGCAATACGACATTGCAAACATTAAAGAACTTAAAATTAGTTCATAAACTGTAGTATTTCGATATTTTTGAGCGATCCGATATATCGCATCAATATATAGACATTGCTGAAATGACCAATATGTTCCAGAGTAATTCTGTACGAATAGATGATGATCAGTTTGGCTAAAACTCTTAGTCATCAACTGTCTTTCTAATTGCTCAACTTCTAAGTATTCATCACGACTAACACTTGATTCATAAAAAAAGTTGATGTTGTACTTTTTCTTAAAAAATTCAACGTATTCTTCTACTTGTTCGACAAAACTAACTACATCTATTTCACTTTTTTGTACTTTTTTTAGATACGACTTTCCAAGAATTGTTGAGTATTCTTGTACATCATTAATGACTACATCATAACTACGATTTAAGTGTGCAGAAACAATACATGTACCTGCAAACAAATCATAAACTGTTCGACTCCCATTAGCATTTATCTTATGAATATTATCTACTATAAAATCAATAATATTTGCTTTAGAGCCCATGTATTTTATCAAATGAGGTGGTACAACTTCTCTTTGAAATGGATGAGCTAACTGCATAGATGAACCTAACGAAAAACTTCGGATTTTTATATCGACTGAGCATGTTAACACAGTATTTTTTTAAACGTGCAGTGATTACTTTACAGCTAGATCAAAAAATAACAAGTTACCTTCAAATTAAACTTTTTAGAATCATCAATCCGTAGATTTGTTCAACTCTAAATTAAATTTTGTCAATCAAATTTATTTAGCATTAAAAATAAAGCGCCTCACGGCGCTTTTCTTATGCAAAATCCTGAACCAATTTCTTTATAACTGGTCGCTGACGCTGACTCGCATTCCATAAGTTATGTTGCATCTGCAAATTCAACCAAAACTCTGGTGAAGTTTCTAAAGCCTCACTTAAACGAATCGCCATATCTGCTGAAATACCTGTATGGCCATTCAAAATACGAGAAAGATTTGCTCGAGTAACACCTAGCGCTTGAGCAGCCTCAGTCACAGGAGTTTCACCCATGTATTCCCGCAACATTTCGCCAGGATGTGGTGCGTTAAACATCATATTCATAGTTCGTACTCCTACACCTTAGTGATAGTCCAGATAATCCACAATACAGCGCTCTATCATCTAGAAAAACGTATCTGCCGATACATTAAACCGCTCAGACAATGCCTTAATATGACGAATATTCAGTTGGCGTTTACCACTTAAAATTTCAGAAATCACAGATTGGGTTGCAACCTCTGCCAAGTCAGACTGACCTAAACCATGTTGCTCCATCAAAAAAGCCAACGCAGCGCGACCATCCCCTTTGGGCATAGGAAGATGCTCATTTTCATAATCAGAAACCAAATCACCAAGCTGATGAGTAAGCCCCATTAAAGGATGGGACTCGTCATCACCAACAGTATCTAAAAGTTCATCTAAAGCTTCAACAAGTGTATGAAAGTCGTCTTCATTTTCTGGCTTGCTGAGCAATGGTGCAACGTAGTGCCAGTGGTCTACGGCCTGTTTAATCATCGCGTTCATACTAACCTTCCTTCCAATGACCTTTGTCATATTCTTTATGGTACAAGACATCACGGATATACACACGTTTTGCTTGATACATCACGACTGCAATAAGTCGGATCTTGTTCCCGCCAATATCGAATACATGGAACTTTCCAACTTTATCGACCTCTGGAAAGAGATGTTTCATCTCAGCAAAATCTTTCGGATCGTTTGCCTTTATAATTCGATACCAACCATCTAATGCTGTTTCAGCCTGTGGCCACTTGTGCATTGCTTCTATAATTCGAGCGTGAGTGATCACATGCATAATATTTTATCGCATTTTGCTATAAACAAAGTATAACCTATTTATCGCATTTTGCAATATTTTAAATACGAATACCAAATAGGTAGGATAGCCTTGTCTATCCATCGCTCAAATCTTTCACAGCCTGAATACTCGTCTTAAATCCAAGCGATTTATCAATGCTATGTGTGGCTTGCTCAATAACCCAATCTCCCGCAATCCCCTCCCGAAACCCTACAAGAGTAAGCGGTTTCTCGGCTGAGATTTCGGGATTACCTGGTAAATTTAAAATTAAGCGCTCTTCTCCACGGCGCGATTGATCTAATGATGCTTGAGCTGCTGATTGCGCACTTTTAGCATCCTGATAGATGTGCCTGAGTCTTTTGACTGGCTCTCCATCACCAACTTTCACCTCATGCTTTTTTGCACCCTTTTTATCATGCCAATATGCAATCGTAGTCCCAACACTATCGCTCGTACTGGATGTCATTTCCCAATCACCGACCTGCTGCTTCACTAAAGTTAAACTTGGCAATTCAATCTCACCACGCTTAACAAAAAGTAACTTTCCACCTGCAGGCTTGCATACCACATCGTACCTTTTGGCGATGCGCATTAAAAAGTTTAAATCAGACTCGTCCGACTGATCAAAATGAGGAAGCTTTAAAGCCGATACAGAATTACTCACAATAGGATCTAAGCTATGCTCTCTTGCGATCTTAGTCACGACAGCAGAGATCGTCGTACCTTTTGGCCATGAACGTGTTTTTTGAGAAGACAATGAAGTCATTCCGCTTTTACTGGTCAATTGTGGTACCGCACGACCACGAATGACCATTTTTTCAGGCGGACCAGATAATGATATTTCACTGACGATAAATAACCCCATATCTGTCATGTCATAGTCATAGCCCATAGAGATTCTTAATTCTGCACCTTTTTTAGGTAACTCAATCGGTCGGATCGGATCATCTATCAATGAAATCTCACAGGTATCTGATTCATAACCTGTACCATCTGTAACCGTAATAGACTCATAGAGATCTGCAATAACCGATGTGATATTTGCACCATTCGCAATCACGGAAAAACAAGGTCTTAGTCCCATAGTTTCACCTTGCGTGTTTCAGTGCTTTGTTGTACTTCTGGTAACTCAATCAGTACGCCAGCTGGCAATAACGCATCATATTGAGATATACCAAAATTTACTTCTAAAATTCGTTCAACCACTTTGTTATTGGTGTTGCCATAATATAGATATGCAATTTCATCCAGCATATCTCCAGCTTTAGTTAAATATTGTGCCATCTTAAAACCCTACCGCATTCATGATTCCAGACAACAGACCTAAACGGGCTGTACTATCTGAGTATTTACGCATGTTGATTGTAAATTCTTGACGGCGTGGTACACCAAATGCAGCAAACTTGGTCTGACCTTCTGTAATGCTATTGATGACCCAATAGCCCAAGATCTTGCCTGTGCCACTGATCAATAATTGAGGAACACCCGTCGCAGCCAAACTACGAAGTTCATCAATCTGCCCAGTACCACCCTTAAATTCAGGATAAACCACGCCTGTTAATGACTGCGTATCTTCACCAGGCCCTAAAAACTGTAAATTATCCCAATCCCCAAATACGGCTTGTTCGCCCCATTTATAGTTAGTGGTGCGATTTAGCTCTTGGTAAGCTGCGGTATAGATACAAAACTTATAGGAACCAAGTCGCATCATCGTTAGAAATGTGCCATAGATCTGACCATCCATTATTGACTATACCCCGCATCAACCATTGAGCCACGTTGAATTACAGCCTTTGTTCGATTAATTTTTTGTGCTACAAGGTCTGCAAGTTGATTTACGTTTTGTCCAGGCGCACCATGAATAATGATTGTTATATTTTGGCTTAATCCTGCACTATTGCTATTAGCTGAGAGTGTATCTATTGGAGTAGATTGGGGAGTATTTGATCTTAAACTTGGTGTGGATACAGACTGATTAAACGTATCTAAAACACCACCAAATTGCTGTTTTAAAGCAGGAGTACGTCTCTCCATGCCTACACCAATGCCATCAACAATAAACCCACCCAAGCCTGCCATAACGCGTGACGGAGAATGAATGTCCATCTTCTTTTTCATGAAGTCTGGCATATAGCTGTTAATACTTTTCCATACACTTTTTAATTTTTCAAAGCCTGACAATATCCCCGAAATAAGGCCATCAATAATATTCTTTCCAATTGCCATAAAGGTTCCTGCCAAGCTAGACAGAAACAATTTAATAGCATCAAAGTTTTGTACAATGTAGCCAAGAGGTGTGATAGTCAAAAATAGAGTGCAAAGACCTGTCCACGCTTTAGAAACAATACTTTTGATCCCCACCCATGCACTAGACATAAATGAGCCAATTGTAGCCATTCCAGCACTAATCAAACCTGATACCGTTGTAAATGCAGTTCTGATAGAAGAAGCAATTGAAGTCCACACTGTACTAACTACACCGTAAATAGCATTAAAACCATTCACAAAATAAGTTTTAATTGTATTTACACCAGCCATAAAATAGCTTGAGATCGTCGCCCATAACTGACTAAAAAAAGATGAAATACTGGACCAGTTAGCGATAATTAATCGGGGTATACCAATAATAGGAACTAATAAATTTAAAATTGGATTGTTTGCAAAAACTTCATCAACACTTTTAATGATACCTTTAATAAAATTAAGACCAGTATCGAATACATCCCTAATACCGTCCCAAGCGCCCGATAATGTGGATTTAATGCCCTCCCAAGCTGAACCAATAGCCGACTGAACACTACCCCATAGGTCTGAAAAGAACCCCTTGATTGGTTCCCAATTTTTATAGATCAAATATGCTGCGCCTGCCACAATTGCAACAATTGCTGTTATTGCAAAAATCATTGGATTAGCTAACATCGCTTTTCCAACAAGACCAAATACAGTACCAACCATCTTGATAGGTGCAATCATCTTGCCCAACATAGTAATTGCCACACCTGAGCTAGCTCCCAAAACAGAAAAACTACTTACAGCCAACGCAATCGGTCCAATAATTGTTGTCACAGCAAGTGCTACTGCTGCAATACCTCCTACGACTGCAATAGCACCAACCGCAACTTTAGTAAGAGTAGAAGCCAACTGTGGATTTGCTTGCGCCCAACTAGTTACTGATCCAATAACATGAGACATACTTTCTGCCACTGATGACACTACAGGTAACAATACAGTTCCTATCGTAATCCCTAGGCCAACGGCATTATTTTTTAGCAATTGGAGTTTGTTTGCAGTTGTATTTGCTCGTGCTTCATACTCAGCCTGCATGGAGCCATCCCATGCTTTTTTATTTGCTTGAGATACTCCGTTTAAGTTTTTTTCTAATGCCTCCATATTTGTGAGCAATGGTGCAATCGAGCCTAGAGATTCTGAGCCAAACAGATCTTTTAATATGGCACCCTGTTTGTATTTATCTAAACTAGAAACCTGTTTGAGAACATTTAATGTTGTTGCCTCGGCATTAATCTGCATGTCTTTGGCCACTTTTTCAGAATCTAAACCTAGATCCTTATAGGCAGCTTTTTGGCTTTTAGTAGCTGATTCACCTGCGACCAAGGCAAGCATCATATTTTTGATACCAGTAGCGGCGATCTCTTCCGCAACACCCATACCACGGATCGTAGCTCCAAGTGCTGCAATAGAGCCTGATGCAAAACCACCAACCTCGCCCAATGGTCCAATACGCTGCACAATTTCCATGATGCCTTTTGCTGCTGCAGGTGTATTATTTCCTAAGAAGTTAATCTTATCTGCAAGCGAAGTAACCTCATCTTGAGACATTTTAAATGCAGTGCGCATCTCTGCCATTGCTTGGCCTGATTCTTCGGCACCAATGTCAAAAGCTACCCCCATTTTTACAGCAGTTTCAGCAAACTTTGTTAATTCGCCCACTGCAATACCCGACTGTGCACCAGAGGCAACAATATTTGCGATATCTTTTGCAGCCATTGGCAGTGTCGTAGACATTTTAAGAATTTCTGTGTTGATTGCTTTAAATTGTGAATCTGTCCCACTAAAAACTTTTTTAACATCAGCCATAGAACTTTCAAAATCAATCGCCAATTTGACAGGCACCACCATGGCCACACCAGCTGCAACTGTTCCACCCAATACGCTACCTGCAGCACTCTTCAACGAAGCATTCTTTTGTCTTAATTCTTCTACACGGTTTAATTTCTCTTGCGCTTTAGTGAGTCGGTTTAATTCTTCAGTCACGCCAGAGTAACGCATACGTAAACTATCGACATTCTTACCCATGCTACCAAAGGTTCGGATCGACTCACCTAGCATCGCTTGATTCTTTTTGACTCGTTGAATTTCGGAGCCAATTTTTCCTAATTGGGTAGTCGTACTACCAATGGCTGTTCGCAAAGATCCTGCGACTTCGCCACCAATCGTGATAATTGCACTTAATTTTTTGTTTGCCATTGCATAGAGCACACTCAGACCAATATGCAATTTTGATATTTTTATGGTTTTTTATTCATTATTCACTTATGCAAAGAAAAACCGCACTTAAGCGGTTTCTTTGGGTAGTCCATCACACCACCATAATAACTTAGAAACTGAGAGCCTTTCGATTTCCGACAGTGACCATGATGTGTGTGATGCTAGACCAAGTACAAAAGTACGGATATCTTTTGTACCTATTCGATAAAAAGTCGGTAAGACTCTTGAATACGTTTATAATCTTTTAAGCCCAATTTTTTAAAAAAATCAGGAGCAAGCTCGCAGATATTTGCAAACATGGTGATTTCTTGTTCGGCATCAGATTTACCCTTAGTTTGTAGCTCTGCTGATAGTAAGTCTTGTACCGTAGGTTCACGCATTTGAACTTGATTAATCCCATCATAGGCACGACTTAAAGTAATCAGATTGATGCCTTCGTCTTCTTGAATATAGTTTGGTTTAGTTGTCATTTTACATTCCTAACGCTGAGCGAATATCCGCTAATACATCTGTGCCATTAATAATACGAACCATGTTGATCACATCAATTTCATGAACGACTGTGCCGCCAATCGTTTGCTTGTAATAAGTTAAAGACAAATCATATTTATCTTTTGGCGCTTCACCAGCTTTTGATGTCCCTTGCCCAATCTTAACGATTTTCCCTGTAAGGTTATGCACAACAGCCGTTACAGTACCGTCAAATGACTCCATCGCTTCACGCACGGTAAATGATGTGGTGCTACCCTCTTTGATTCCAAACAACGACAACACATCTTTACTGTGTGAGTTTAAGGTGAAATCAGCAGTTAGCTTTTCCATCCCCATAGTGATATCAATCGGTGCATCCATACCACCTGCACGATACTCTTCAGTTTGAAGCGCTAGCTCTGGCATGTTGGCTTCATCAGTATTCCCTGCGTAACCTTTACCATCGACAAAGAGATTAAAATTCTTGCGAATATCTTGTGCTACACCCATTTCAAATACTCCTTAAGAAAAAATCTCTTTGATATAGTCATTGACCAGATGAGAACGGAAAATGATATGTTCTGCTGGATACACAGGTGTGAAGTCAAAATCAAAATACACTTTACCTTGAGTAATCTGGTCCGCTGTATTTAAATCAGGATCTGCCCAGCAAGACCCACCTAAAACCGCACCAATATTGGTTAAGTAACGTAAGTATGCATTTACGCCTTCAACCACATCAGAAACATAGGTTTTAGTAATACCACGATCGACAGCCCATAAATGTGCAGCTTTTAATGACTCATCAATCATATCTGCTGTACGGACAACACACAGGAATGCCCATTTTTGATCACTTGAAAGTGTCCGATTTCCCCAAAGGCGATAGCCATTTTGCCGAATAATCGTGGCAACGTTGTTTTCATTCAGTAAATTTGCACGACAACTAGCATCACCCATTGCAAAATCAATGGCTCGGGATGTCCCAATAATGCCGTTAATTTCTTGATTTGATGGTGACCACCACCAACCACGCTCATTATCCGATTTAGCAATCAGACCAGCGACACAGGCACTCGCCCATTCTTGTGATGTTTCGCCATCAACTGTTTTTAAAACTTTAGGATCAACCAGGAATACACGCTTAGAACCAAAGTCTTTTGAATATGCAATTGCATCTACATCATTTGTATTTGGACCATCAGCAATAATGACTGCTTTTAATCGTTCAGCAATACCGTTTAGTTCAGCAACGACTGGATTCGAAGTCGCGGGAGTCTGGCCAACTGCTGCAGTGCGTGTATGCGTATATCCTGGTGCAATTAAAATTTTAGGTACGAAACCAACAATGTTTTCTGCGGCTAAGAAAGCATGCACCCCTTCATAAGTCCCCGTGTTTGAATCAACACCACCCAAAACGTTGGCCAAAGTTACTGTATCTGTTTCACCCTCTTCAATACGAACTACGACCAGCACAGCGCCAATTTGATCAAAAATAGAATCAATAGCTTGAGGTAAAGTGCCAGCCTCACCAAGTTTAGCTGCTTCGAGTCGAGAGCCTGCAATCAGTACAGGTTTATTCAAAGGAAAAATTAAAGGATCAGCATTGGGAGCCGATCCAATAATCCCAATGGTCGAACTTCGAACTGTAGTAATAGGACGTGAACCATCATCTACCGTGACGTTTTGAATCCCATGTAAAAAAATATCGCTCATGAACCACAATCTCAGTTTAAGATTTTGGTTCATTTTTGCGATTTACTCAGTACTTTTCATTATTCAGTATTGTACTTTACAACGTCATCGCATAAAGCCAAATGTCGTCCACTTGTTCTGAACTCAAATTAAGTACGCCAAGCATGTATTGCACTGAATCATTGGTCCGTTCAAAACGTTCAGACTCGCTGTATTCAATCTGAATTCGGCTTTTGAGGGTTGGATCCTCAATTGCACCAATCATCTGCTCGATAGTTTCCAACAGCCCATTTTCAAGTAATGCCAATTTAAACTGACGACGAGTGAGCGAAGAAAGCTGTTGTCTTTTTAATATCGTAGCTCGATCCGCATCAATAATAATATTCAACTCATCATCAAAAACACATGCATCAATATCGCTAATTTCTTCACTCTCGATCAATACATACCGTTCATTGGAAATATATTGGGATACATCTGAATCAAGCGTTAGAGCTTCAACTGTTGTCATCACTGACAAAGACTTATCTTCATTTTCATAAATAATTACGATCATTAGAATACCACCACAGATACTTGACCAGCATCTATCGTGCCAGTACTTGAAGATGCATAAGTTGTGAGAACTTGTAATTGGGTTGTTGATTTAACTAAGTCGCTAGAGCCATTTACTGCAACTGGAATTTTTGTAGTTGATGGATGATAAGCAGATCCTGCCCATACATACTCCGCATCATCCAGTGCATTCGCAAATGTTAGGGTAAATACACCACTTGAGTTTCTCACTACGCTGACGATGTTCATGGATTTATGAATGCTGACAACACCACCTGATACACTGAAATTGACATAGGCACGTGCGACAGCCGTATTTTCTTTCAACTGTGTATTTATCGTGATATTGCCTGAGCCATCAAAATCTGCATTACCTGAAACAGCACCAGATAAAGCAATGTTCCGAGATGTCTTGAGTTTGGTTGTCGTGGCTGAATTACAGTCGATCCCTGTAGATGTCAAACGTGCAACGATATTCCCATTCTGTGTATCTACGAAATTATATGTAGCCCCATAACTATAAAAATTCATCCGATCAAGACCATTACGGCCCATATCTATATAGTGATATTCATCGGATTGTACGAGGCCTGTTGAGGCTGTCACCGTCCCACTCACATGATCTGAACCATCAAATGTCTGACCAAAAATAGTTCTCGGTGTCTTTAACTTGGTTGCAGTATTCGCATTTCCAGCAAAACCACCGAGTGAATACAAAACACCATTCGGATCTAGATTCATCAATGAAGTGTAACTGTCTTGATTGCCATTCCACCAATCGAAGCCACCACCGCCACCTCCTTTATGGTTAATAAAGTCAGTTTTACCCAATCCACTGGTTCTATTCCAAGATAAATACGCCCCCTGTTGTGATGGTGTGTAATCCGCTTGACCATTTGCACAAAGCGTAATGGCTCTCATACTTCCATTTAAAGTGCCTCCAGTGAGTGGAAACTTTTCATCCTGTAATTTTTTACCTTGTCGGGCTGACAGGGGTTTAGTTCCATCATCGGTGGTTAAGTCGTCAACCATTGGAATGTTCTGTTCTGACACCCCTGTAATAAGACCTTTGGCATTGACCGTAAGCACAGGAATTTTTAGGGTTGATCCATAAGTACTTGCCACCACACCTGAATTGGCTAAGGTGAGAATGCAGGATGCATTGGCAGAGCCATCAAAATTGAATGAACCTGTCGCTGCACCTGAAAAGCTAACGTCTCGAGCCGTTTGTAATTTGCTTGTTGTAGATGAATTACCATTCAAACCACCATTGAATGTTTTGGCATATACATGTTCAGGAAAAGATGTATTACCGACACCATCCAATAATATTGCTCTACGGATTATGTTGCTTGATGCATCTCGTTGGGTTGCATAGATCTCGGCATCATTGTCATCTGTGGTCCCGATTTCAACAAAACCTCTGTCTTGCCCGGTGTTACCTACAGCCAAGTACCCGCCATCTGTTGTGGTGTAAGCTTGAATCAGTTTCTTAAATGCACCCGTTTGATCACCAACATTTGAAACAGTGATGGTGCCACCAATGGCTAAGTCGCCTGTAATTTCCCCGCCCGATAAAGGTAGCTTGGTGTCATCTTTAATGGTGATGTCTTTTGAGCCATCAAATTCAATATTGTTAATCTTTCGTGCGGTTTTAAGTTGGGTTGCTGTTGAAGCATTACCACTCATGCCATTTAATGGAGTGAATGTACCGCTACCATCAATATATGCAATTAAATTAAATTTATCGTTGTCACCATTGTAAAAACGGAACCCGCCAGCGCCTAAACCACGATGGTTAATAAAGTCTGTTTCCCCTTGTCCTTCACTTTTATTCCAAGAAACGAAAGCGCCTTGAGATGTCGGTGAATTATCAAGTTGTACCTTTGACTCTTGTAAAATTTTGGCTTGGCGAGCTGACACGGGCTTGGTTGAATCATTGGTGGTGAGGTTATCGACCAATTCATTTCTACGAATGTAATTTTCATTGACCCATGCCTGACTCGCATAGATTAATGATTCGTCCAGAAAAATTTCGACTACATTTCCATCACGAACGTTTTGAGTAAACTTGAGTCGATATTCACTTACTCCATCAGGATCTGCAACTTTGAAAAATGGTGCATGCGAACCATGTGAGATAAGCACATTATCAGCAATAATTCCCATTTCACGAATCCAAAACCCACCAATATTTGAGGGAATAATGGTCTCAATCACAATGTAATTTGCAATGGTTGGGTGCTTTGTATATTTAGTAACAGCTTGGCGGTGAACTTCCTTCACCAACGTTGATCTTGTTTTGGTTGGTGTTGGAACTGAACCATTACCATCACCAAATGCGATATGGGTGATATTCAGTTTTGTATTATTAACAATCGCAGTAGCAATTGCCGCATCGCCAACATTAGTTGTGACGTTAAAATAATCGCTCATGCTCTTGGCTCGCTAGAAAAAGTAAACGCTGTTTGATGTGCAAGAATATTGCAAACGGTTAAAATAGGATTTGTTGTAATCGTCAGATTTGTTAAATGTCTTGAAGCAGCTTTTGCATCGGAAACAAGCCGATTAATCTCGTTATAAACTTCTTGATTTAAGCTTTTACCGATAAGATCAAGTTCCAGATTAAAAGTACCTGGTATTAAATTAGGCTCAACTTGAAACCATTCAATCAACTTTACTTCATAACCAAAGGGCTCTAATGCTCGTTTAATTGCTGCAGCTGTTCCCTTAATTCGATGTTGAACACGAGAATTCCTAATCACATCTCTTTTTAATGATTCCTGCCAGTTCTCATCCCAGTAATCCACTGATTTTTGCCATGCGATAAATGGCAGAAATTGAGATGGAACAGCATCTATATCTTTAATCACCCGGATTGAAGTAAGGTCAAACGCTGCTTTCCCCACTTGAGCAATTTTACGTTCCAATTCGCTGGCATTTGGAGGTAATAAACTATTCACTCAGCAACTCCAATACCAATCGTTTTATCAGTACAAAATGGGTGATGATAACCATCCATAATCAGATCATTTTCTGGTGACGTAATAACAACACGCTGAATGCCATCTACATGTAGAGCTGCAAAAATGGCAGATCTATAAATACTTTCCCCATTCTTTTGGGCATTTTTAATATATTTATCTAAACGGATATTTGCAGCCTCAAGCAACAAGGCATCCTCAGCATTTTTTCCAACGTATAGCTGGGCTTCAATTTGATAATTAGTCGCTATACTCGATTTAACCGTTGGCCTATCACAGACTGGACGTACTTGATCAGGATCTAAGGCTTTCTGGACGGCTAAAACTAACTCTTCTGATGCTTCACCATTTAAACTATCTACCTGTGTAATGACAATATCGAGTAGATATGGATTAACTTCATCTGAACGAACCTTAATACCATCAACCCGACCATCCGCTGATAGGGAAAAATAACGATAAGCATTGGCTGACCCAGCTGTATTCATTCCATCAAAAGACAACAAGCAACGTTCCCGCAAACGCTCATCTGACTCATAGACTGCATCAATTGGTGGGATAACTGTATTATCAGCAGGTGTGACTAAAAGTCGGACTAAACCATATTCGGTTAATGCTAAATGTTCCAAGTCTGCTTTTTCTGCATAAGCCAGTAACAATGAGCGTGCATCAGAATTACACTTCGCAGTGTAAAGTAATTCTAAGTAGGCATTTTCTTGCAAAAGCTTAGTAACTGGTTCTGACTCGCGCATAAGAGTTTCTCGAATTTCATCTTGCTTTTCCGCATCAAAGAGAGCAATAAAATTTGCTTTCCTTGTTTCAAAAATCGTCTCAAAACTTAATTCGCTAATCAGACTTGGCGGTGGTAGTTGAGAAAAATCAACAGTACTCATGAGCTCACCACTATTCCATCTAACTGAACGGTTTTGCCGTCTAAAACATATTTACCTGTGATTTTTAAAGTGATCTGACCCAGCTGTGCACTGGTAATATCAACTGCACTGACAAGCAAGCGATCTTCCCATTTCATTAGTGCTTCAGCAGTGGCCGCATAAATATCTACCAATGTGCCACGATTTAGTGGGGCATCAATTAGAGAAAATAACTTAGAGCCATAATCACGGCGCATCACACGTGAACCAATTGGCGTATTTAAAATATCCGCAATGGATTGTTTTAAATGATCAAGACCAGTTAAGGATCTGCCATTAAGTACATTCATACCCATTAATTGACCCCTCCCGTACTGGAGTTACCCGATTGCACACCTTTGTGCGTATGAGCTCCCCCAATGCTTTTGCCTTTGTGCTTTACATCAGATCCGTTAAATTCAACAAGACCATCAACGACCAAACCACCATTAATAAAAACTTTCCCGCCACTGCCTGATAAATCAATATTTAAGGTATGACTGGCTTTGTCATACTCAACCACAGTGCCATCCGCATAAATATGCTTTGGATTTTCAGTAGTGCCCGCATTAGGGAAGGCAGTTTGAGATAAAGCAAAAGCAATTACGCCTTGAGACAGATCACCTGATGGTGAGAGCACTAAAACCTGCTCACCTTTGGAATAACCACCATTCCATGAGCGATCCTCACCTGCTCGATCTTTCGCCCACTCTAAGTCCGAAACAAGCTCACCATCAAAATCGACTGTTGCTGTACCCGCATCCAAATCAACAGCATGAATTCGACCAAAACGGATTAAATTCGCAAGGATCCTGTCCATTTGTGCTAGTGCATAACTCATGGAATCTCCTGATTTAAAGGAAGCTCTTGGTAGTTATCTTCATGACCTAAACCAATTTCAGGCGAATAACTAAAAACAGGAGAAGGTGTAATTCCTGATTCAGCCCATACATTTTCACCGACTAAAATTTGAGTAGAGAAGTCCACGCGCCATACCTCAAAACGATCAAGCTCAGGAAAAAATCCATCTTCTGAAATGTCTCCCAGTGAACTGCTTCCAACACCAAATTTCCCAAGTTGGGTAAAGTGCTTATTCTTGAAAATATAGAGAGCCAAACCTACCGCTAGTTTTCGGACATTAATCTTGGCTCTACGTTGATTAAACGTATCAATAATTCGTGCTTCAAATCGGGCAATCAAAGGCAGTTGTTCTGTGCCTTGATCACCCTGTTCATCAATATCAAAACTGGTAAGCTCAAGGAGCAGCGCTGGCAGTTCTTTTGCCGTTGGCGCTTTACGTTCCTCTTCATCACGATAAAACTGAACCAATTGAAAAACTGGAAATTGCGCTCTAAATTTGGCTTCAATCACATCATGTAATTGACCTAAATCCACACCTGCTATCGCATTTGCCATTTCAACTCATGCTCCAAAGTTTTGAAAAACTGATCTTGATATCCACTTGAAAAGGCTTGATCTTCTAGATACGAATCTGCTTTTGCTTTGATTTCGAGTGTCTGTTTCTCAATCGGCAATCGCCCCCTCCCAGATCGCTTAAACACTTGCCCTTTTGCAATAAAAGCACCATCTCTTTTATGCTTTCCTGCTGTAACGCCTTTCTTGGTTTCTCTAGCATTTAAGTGAATCAAGGAAATCCCATTCAACCCGTACCAAAGCTTGATCGTCCAGCCTGTACTTGTTTTCTGAATGCTTGTTTTTCGCATTCTTCTACGCATGACCTTTTGAATCACCTGTAATTCAGTACTTAATCCTTTAACCGTTCTGGTTTGTACCCACTTGGACATTCGATTTAGGGTACGACTCAATGCTGCGTTTACTTGCTTTTCAGTCGGTTCTAACTCAGCAATGATGGCCTCAATGCCCTGGGCACTTATATCGAGTGAAATCATTCGTTAGCTTCAAGCTTAAGTATCGAAAGACCTGTGCCATCTTGCTGTGGATAGGTCATAACATAAAATTTACGACCATCTTCGAGCAGCAATAAATCACCCCGTTTTACACCTATTACATCTGCTGATTTACAAGTAAATCGAGGCTGAGCATCATCTACTTCATATTCACCAAGTTGAGCATTTAAATACGGTTCATCAAAGATTCCTGCAATGGATTTATCCTCTGAGCCGTCATCAAACTGCAAAATGGCTGTTATGGCAAATCCACCAAGAGAATCCGTCTGAAGAAACACATCCAAATTTTCCCAACTTGGCATAGGCTTTACTCGGCTTCTGCAGCAGCTTGAATCGCTTCAATCAATTTATCTTTGGTGAGTGAAGCATCAAGCTCAATTTCATATTCATGTAAAGCAAATTCAATGAGCTGTGCCTTTGTCAAAGTAGCCAAATCTACTTCCTGATCTTCATCCTCGCTCTCAACCAAGGTGCCACGACCACGGCGTAACAGATCTTGTGCTAAAGCATGTGGAACTTCGACCTCATCACCTTTTTTACGAATTTCACCTTCAATTACGACGGCAGAAGTTAAAGCAATTACGACAGTTGTTTTCATGGATATATGCTCACAAAAATGGAAAGATAAGCCACTGCAGTGGCTCTTCAATTAGACAGTTTTCTTGCCGTAGCAAATGGACTCAGTGTTACGTAAAACAAAATCCACATCTTGGAAGCCCACAATGCGTAAACCGCCTTTAGCACTTAACGAATAAGGATCAATCGTGAGATCCAAACCGCCCCACATCGCAATGATCAAATCTGCAAAGTTGCCGAAGAACACGTCACCCGCTTCAATTTGATTGGTGACCTCAGTTCGATAACCATTCACGGTATTACCTGGTTCCCAAATCGTGCTTTCTGTCCCCGCTCCCATTCGTGGTGCTGTTTTGAAATGACCACGCATGGCTGCATTAATCACATAGGACATACGATCGACATCGGCATTGTCTGAAGCAATTTCAGATTCCATCGCCACCATTTCAGCAAAGGTCGGATTAAGGGCTCCAAAGCTCACCGCGTTTACACCTGAGATATTTTTTAAACCTAGTGGCTGGTTATCTCCGCCTGTACCGTAATAAGCCGCTTTATCAATTTTCAAAGCCAAAGCACGGTTTAAATCATTCCAGACTAATTGTTCCGCAGCGGGTGAACTTTGCTGCATGAGCTTACGGCTGATCTCAACACGACCACCCACCGTTTTAGGGCTTAGTTTTAATTGACCTGTTGCAGGACTAGATGCAGGAACGTCCTCCTCCTCACCCAGCCAATAGGCAGTTGCACCACCTGTTTGCTTTGGAATTTCGGCATCACCTACCAATCCATCCATAATGAAACCTAAACTCATAATGGTTGAGCGATTACGTAGCATTTCGATGAACATATCGGAACGGTGGTCGGTTCCAACCAAAGTTGCACCATTTTGAGAAGTACCCACTTCAAATACGCGACTCAGCACATCTGCAGGTACTAAAATTCCTTGAGCTGAACGACCATAGGCCTTTTGTGCCGCTTCTGAACATTCAAGCTCAAATGCTGCTGCTTCACGGTCTGCTTGAGTGGCATTTGGCAACATGGCACGTACCGCACGCATTAAACTAAATGAACGTGCTTCATCCCCCGTAAGACCGATATTGGCATTGTTGCTTTTTGGCTGCTCAGTAATAGGTTTACCCTGATTGTCATGCATACGCTCTAAAATTGCGTTTTGCAGATCGGCTGGTGACTTATTTTCATCAATGTACTGACGTACTAAATCACTCGCGCCAAAACGCTCACCTAACTGCATTAATTCGCTGACACGCTTACGCTCTGCTTCTGCACCACGTTCGGCTGTATCACCTACTGCACGTACCATTTCAATGTCGCCATAACGCTCACCATTTTCATTGACACGCTGACGGACTTGATTACCGTCTTTATCTGTAAAGTAGTCCCAATTCATACGATTTGCTCTTTGCTGATTCGCTGGAATAATTGCTATAGGCTCATTTTGTGGAACGTCAGCGTTATTTTCATTATTCACAATTGCGGAACGACCAACCCCTACATTTGTATCTGCAGGAATAGATACGAGAGAAATTTCATAGGGCTGCCACTCTGTAATCAGATAGATATCTTCTTCTTTGCGTTGCTCTTTCAGAATGGCTTTTTGGATGGTGTAACCAACGCTGATATTGGTCCGAATCAGATCATCAATGTCTTGTAGGATTTCCTCACCACGTGCGGATTTACTCAAGCGAACCAATGCACGTCCTTTACGCTGAGAATGATCTAACCAAGCATTTTCAACCACACCCACTTGATCACGAGAGTTATGATCCATTAAGAACGGCGCACGGGTATTCAAGCGAGAGAAATCAATTGCCCCTTGGCTATGATCCAGAATTTCAACACCAAACCAACGGCCTACCTCTGTTTCACTTGAAAAGGAAAGCTCGACCGTTCGCTTTTCCATGTCCACTTTGAAATCATCAACGACATAGTTACGAACCAGTTTGTCTTTATTAAAATCAGGTAAAGGCATTGTTTGAGAAGCATCTCGGGTAAACGTCATACCTGCTAAAGCCATTGCCAAATCAGTTTTCAAAAATTTCATTACATGCCCTCTTTAGGTCGTCCGACCGCTGCAGTTTGTTTCCGTCCCATACTGGCCAAGATCATTTCTTCTGCTGTATCTTTACTGATGCCTTGAGCCACTAATTCATCAATCATGGCGCGAGTATCGCGGGCTATTTCAGACCATACGGTTTGTGGATCCTTACCTTGTTCACGAATAATGGCTCCTGCAGACGTCAGCATATTGTTCTTCGATTTTTCTGCAGCTGTTACATCGGCAGATGGATCAATCCAAGCCCAACGGCGTGGCTGCCAAGTGACTTGCGTATAGCGCTCAATATCTACAGCTTTCAATGGCACATTACCTTTCTTAATTAATCCCTTGAGCAAGGCATATTCCAGCCATGCGTAATAGACAGGCTCGACTAAAGCTTCAATCAACCATTGTTGAAGTTCTTTCCAATGCTCACGCTCATCTAAAGTTCCCTGGCGAATACTGGAAAAATTCACGCCCTCAAGGTCTGAGGCTAAGTTGTTATAGAGCACCCCCATACCTGCGGCCATTGAGCGCAGCATGGCTTTATGGAAAGGTAGAAATTCACCTGTTGGATAATTGGGAGACCACTCTTTGAGCTCAGCTCCTTCAGGTAACATTGGAAATTCACCGGCTTGTGATTCAATTTGGATTTCATCGTCGTCTTCAAACTTGGGACCAAAGCCGTCCTTCCACTGAATAAAACCCATTTTGTTGGCAGAGACACGCGCATTCACAATCGCTGAATCTTCAAACTCTGAGAGTTGTTTCATACGAAATAGACTGGTAGCCGTCCAAGGCATCCCACGCTTTTGCCCAACAATTTCTTCTAAATAACCATGGATGACTTGTTCAGCAGGTACACGGATATAGTTCCCAGAGCCAAATCGGTATTGTTTTTCTTCTTCTGAGTCACTATCAAAGTAGTATGCGATCGGACGCCCAAATGCATTAAATTCGATGCCCTGACGAATGAAACGACCACCTGAGAGTTTTGCGCTATACATAATTGGGCAGCGCTGAGCATCAATCATTTGTAGAGCAAAACCATAACTCCCCGCATCAACACCACGGATAATCCGCACAAAGAATTCACCATCTTTCGCCGCCGAAATCACACAAGAACGCTGAATAGAACGCCATGACTTTTTGCCCTGGATATCGCAGTGGTTTTTCTTATTCCAATTCGACCATTCCTGCTCAACCGCATCACACAGTTTATTGTCTAATTTCCCCTGCGCATTGCGGATCTGAGCCTGAAGCGTTACACCTTGTGGACCAACGATATTTTGATGGGTTAAGCGTAAATAATTTCGTCCATAATCATTATTGGCGCATTGCTCCCGACTACGTGCAACAAGGGTTCGCTGGTATCGCTCTACGATTAAATCTGCGGGTATTGGTGTCGATGGCCAAGCTGAGGTTAAACGATCACTCACACCTGCTTTAAACCAACGAACAGCATTGCGAAAAACTCGACTCCCTCTTTTTACGACTGACTCATCTAATACAGGGTTTATCTGCGTGACATTCGGAACTTCAGCAATTTGGCGTTTAAAAATATTCATTCAAGCGATTACCCCAATTTAACCCGTACGACACGACTAAACAGGCTTTTACCTGATGCTTTCGCCTGCTCACGAGCAACTTCAGCGCGGTATTGATTACGCAATCGAATCAAAGTCTCCATTGGAGTGCGGTATAGCTCACGGTTATTAATGCGATAGCGCTCTTGGTCTAAGCTGGCACGACCTTCAATGACCGCTTCTAATGCCGTTAAAGTTTTTTGCGCATGGCTTCTCAAATCGGCATTTTCTGTAATAGATGCAAGATCCGCTTTAATCTCAATCACACCTGATTCAAGTTCTACTACCTCACCCGTGTCAGAATTCACTGCACGAAGTGAGAAACCGTAATGACCAGCTTTATAGTCTTTTGAGATATTTGCTGGCACGTTGAATACATGCATATTTCCCTGCGCTGTAGACTGCAGATCAATTGCACTTGCACCACGTAGATATGCATAAATCGTCCAATCAGATGCAGGGTACGCAGTTAGATTCAGATTAAATTTAAACGTCGTACCCGCTTTGATTTGGTTGGGAAACAATTGACCACTCATGTATTTTTCTAACCAAAAATGCGCTTTTTCTTGGTTTTATCATCATTTTTTAAGTGGTTTTTTTCATTATTCACAATTGTAAAAACCCCCACATATAGCGAGGTTTTAAGCATGCAACACTCTAAAATTTCATTAATTTATCCATTTCAAGTGCGCCTTTAGAGTAAATCCATACAGAGTTACTAAGTTAAAACTTGCAAAATGTACCTTTTTTGGTACAATCCACTAAAGAGGAGCATCTTATGCCTGTACCACCAATGAGTGTGTTGTTCTTTAAGACAGAGAGCGGTAATGAACCAGTAAAAGAATGGCTTAAAGAATTCCAACCTATAGATAAAAAAACTATTGGCGAAGACATTCGGACTATTCAAATTGGTTGGCCACTGGGTATGCCTCTTGTCCGAAAAATGGATACTGACCTCTGGGAAATCAGGGTTAATATCTCTTTTGGAATTGCACGCATATTTTTTACTGTTAGCGACAACACCATGCTTTTGCTTCATGGGTTTGTTAAAAAGTCACAAAGTACACCAAAGACAGATTTAGCTTTAGCTAAAACAAGACTCAAACAGTCACGGAGATCATGATGAATAACTTCAACGACCAACATGTTGGTAGTAGTTTTGATGACTTCTTGCAAGAAGAAGGTTTACTTGAAGAAGCAACAGCAGTTGCAATCAAGCGAGTACTTGCATGGCAAATAGCTGAAGCAATGAAAGCTCAAAAGCTTACAAAAACGGCTATGGCTACAAAAATGCACACCAGTCGCGCATCTCTAAACCGCTTGCTTGATGAAGAGGACACTAGCCTCACATTAACTACTCTTGCAAGTGCAGCAAATGCACTCGGTCAAAAGATTCGAGTGGAACTTGTGCCTACATGACCCCTATGTAATTCAGTATTTAGGGCAATCCCCCTAAATATAATGATTCTAAAAAGCATCCTAAGGATGCTTTTTATTCCCAAAAACCCTTTTCTTTTTAATCACAGTATTTTTAGGAGCTGGAACCACTACCGATACAGCAGTTTTTTTAACGGCTTTACGCTTCAGCACTGTTTTAACTTCTGCAGTATTTTGATCAACCTCTTTTTTCACCTGAGGTTCATCAATTTCAATAGAAACACGCTCGGAGACACGCTTTAAATTCGGTTGCATGATTTTTAAAGCAGCCAAAGCATAAACACGACAATCGAGTGCTTCATTACGTGCCCGATCTGGCTTATGCCACTCACGAATCGGCTGTCCTTTCACATAACGAATAATTAATTTTTCAGCCGTTAATTGTCGGTACCACTCCATTTCTCGGTCATGTGGAAAGTGACAATAACCTGGTCCTTTCTTTTCCAAATCTAGACGGCGCATGACTGTCAGTTTTGCTTCGTCTACCCCGACAATAAATAAATCAATTTTCCGTTTATCTTTACCTGACTGTTTACGCTGAGGACTTTGCACAATTGGCATCCCCCAACCCGCACGCCCTTTAATTGCAAAGACTTTTCTGTTCCTACGGCTCTTTACATATTCATAAGCCCGTTGTGTATAACCTGCAGTACCACCCGTATCCAAACATGCAGCCGAAATACTGAGTTGAGCACCAGACTCATGCATATACGTATCTTCTAAAATATCATCGAGCTCTTCCCAAACCTCATCCCCCAGCGGATCACCCCAAAGTACTCGATAATCTATGGACCAACTTTCTTCACCTACACCCCAAGCGACAATTTCCAGCTCAAGCCGATCCATCTGCATATCAATGCCACAAGTTAGATAGACACCAGCATTGGGTATTTGAGCTGTAAATTCTTCGGCACGCAGTTGCAGTACTTCAGGATCCGCCTTGTCTCCGTTTTCCTCGTAGGTTTCACCCAGTGATACGTTTACAAATACCTGTAAATCATCAAGGGCTAACTTATCCAAATAGGACTGTACAATGTCTCGCATCTTACGGAAAGTCGAAAGCATCTCTGGTGCATGAAAACTAACATGGCCTTTAAATGGCTTTTCAGCCTTCCAGCCATGTCCTAATTTTTCAGCATTGCGAATCGCAGCAATACGCTCACCATCAGACCATAACTCACCACAGCATTCACAGCGATAAGCTGAAGTACTAACCTCATGATCTTGATCTAAGTCTTCTTTTGCATCTTGAAGATTCGTCGATTTACGTCCCTGCCAAATCACATTTTCCCAACGTAAAAATTGAGCTTCACCACAATGAGGACAAGGAACGTAATAACGGCGCTTATCACCTTGGTTAAATGCACTCTCAACCCGGCTTGCACCCGCAATAGTCGGCGTACTAGATTCTGTTCTTAAAGACTGATCGCCAAATGTTGCTGAACGCTGTGATAAGAGCTCTACAGGATCGCCTTCTGCAGTAGCCTCCATTCCGTCAATCTCATCCGCATGGGTGATAGGAGCTGATCGTCCACGTAATGTTTTTGGTGAGCCTGCCCAGCTAAACATCAACCAACCACCAATATACGAAATCATGCGACTATTATTCACACCATCACGGCCGCGAGGTTTTGCCATTTTCTCTGAAATGCGATCATTTGCTTCAAGCATTGGCCGCAACTTGGTCTCAAGAAATGTTCGGACATCGCCTTCAGTCGGCTGCACAAATATTTGAGATTTAGGCTCATGGGCAATAAAAAATGCGGTAATACACTGCTGTATCGTTGTTTTGCCTAATTGAGCACCAGTCATATAGGTAATACGGCGTACATCGTATTCTTTAATGGCATCAATCATGCCCCGTTGGTATGGCGCATTATCAAAACTGATAGGTCCAGGTATCGTGTTACCCAGAGGGATAACAATATTTTTTTCTGCCCATTCGCTTGGCAACATATCAGGTGGTGGAAGTAGATTAACCATGGCTCGCCGCATGGCTTCATATACTGCACCAATATTTGAAAAACTATTCATCTTCTTCTGGCCAATCTAATTCAGCGGATTGCTCTAACGCCAGAACAATTTCAGCACGGAGTTTTGTTTTGAACTTTCGTTCATCTGTCTCACCTATGAGCTGTAAAACTGCACGTTGGGGAACACCTAAAATATTTTGTCTAAGCTGGCCCATTGCCAAAGACCACATACGCTCAAACTCAGCAACAAGAGCTACCTCCCCCTTTTTAGTCGCCAGTTCCAACTCAGCAAGTTCTGTTTCTGCTTTCTGTTTTCGAATTCTTAGTAATTCAATATCATCAGGTATTTCACCTGTCGCATCTTCAACATCACGCTCACGTAACCAGTTGGAAACAGTCGCAGTATTAAATTTCCATTCTTGGCCACGACCACCTTTTTGAATATACGGACAACCACTACGAACCCAGTTATCAATTGTTGGTAGTGACACACCAAAGATATCGGCTAATCCCTGTCTGGTTACCTCTTGCCCTTTAATTACTGCAGACATGGAATCCCTTTTTTACTTCGATTTTCAGAATTAATATTTAAAAACAAATATTTATAAAAAATGAGACATAAACATAAACTACGGTTTTGAAATTCACGCAGATATGAAAACCTGCGAGGTCTTTGCCCCCGCCTTGGGTGCCCCTCTGGAAGTACCTTGGGAAACTATTTTTTCATTGATATTAGATGGTTCGGTCTGACCGTTGCATAAGGCTCTGTCCTGCTGGATCAGCGCTTGAGCACTCTTGAGTTGCTCTGCTACGGCGTCTGCTCTTGCGGCATACCGAATAAGAAATTCGACATCTGTGTCGTGAAGTCCGCCTGTTGTGGCTGCATGATGACTGACGGTGCTGTCGGCAACGATGGACACATCGGGACATTTCTTGGCTTTGAGTGAGTCGCGCAAGCTGAGATTGTTAGCGCGATACTCATCAATAAGAGTTGTTTCATTGTGCTGTAATTCCTTAATCTTTTCAAGGTACTTAGCCTCAAGTTGCTCTTGTTTTTTGTAACTATTTCGCTCACGATTTAACGCATGATCAGCCTTTGTTTTAAGGTCTTCGAGCTGCGTCTCATAAGTCTGTATTTGTTCTGATTGAGCACTGTTATATCCATAGTCATAACAGCACCAACCAATGAAAATACTGGTCAGTAAAAAGCCAAGAGCAACAATGAGTTTGATGTTCATATCGACCTACTTCAAAAATAGGAGTTTTTCTTTAGCACGGCGGTTCACCAGCCCGTTAATGACTTTGCCATTGTCATAGATCCAGCGGTCGAACTGATTAGCAGCTAATCCAAACTTTGATTGGTTAAGTAGTGTCAACATGGTGCTTTTTACAAATGCTTTCTCACCCACGTTGTATACGAATGAAGCGAGTGCATCGAATTGGTTTTGATTAAGTTTTACTTTGATGTGCTTATCAAGACATGCATCCACCCATTTGCAATCATTCATTAACCATAGGTCTGCTTGGCCTTGGGTGCAGGTATCACCTTGTTTGACGGTCACACTATTTGGATATTTGATCGTCCCATAGCCAATCGTCCAAACACCGCCAGTATCTTTATAGGCTTGGTTCCGAAAGCCTTCGCTTTCGCGGATGATGGCATAGCCATAGCCTGAAATATCAAACTGGCCACTTACGGCTTTGGTTAATGAAAACCCGATTAGCGTTGCGAATGTTGTTAAACCATGACATGCAATGATTTCATCACCAGCAATCACTTGTGACTGTTCAAGCTTGCCACCTGACATTGCCCGTAACCACGAATATGCCTGAGCAATTTGAGTCGTTTGATCAATGCTCATGACTTGCCACCCTTTTTCCAATTCTTCATCATTTCAACAAAGAATTTTTTAAAGCTAATCTGTTTATAAGCTCCTGACTTAATCCAAGCGAAGAACTCTTGTAGGACCAACCCACCAAGCGCACCAGTCAGAAAGCCAATACCACCCGCATGACTCGGTGCGAGCGCCGTGTAATGCATGATGAGTAAAGTGAGGTAATGTGCTGTAAATGCACCTGACAGTAAAAACACGGCGTAGTCTTTGGGTGTTTTAAGCTGTTCTTTGTTATATCGAGTTGCCACGGCTGCCCCCATCAATCCTGCAATGAAATATTGGAGTTCGCTCAAATACTTCACTACGGCTGCTAACCAATCTGGAAATGACATTCTTCTCTGTCTCTGAATCTATGGATGTATTCGGTATTTTTGTTCTTATTTCAGAGAAGTTTCATTATTCATAATTTCAGATCGAGTTGGTTTTGGTAAAACTCAGACTTCAAAATCTTGAGGACAATTCGTTCAGTCACATTAAAGAATTCAACCAGCTCTGTGATTGAAAATCCATTTTTCATCATGTTCTTAATGCCTTCATTGCGTGTCGACAGAATCATCTGATTACAGTGAGACAGCACTAAAAGCTCTCCACCAAAAACGGCCGACAGCTTGTGAGCATCGTCATAACCTAAGGCTTGAACCAAGTTATGCTCTGCAGTTAATTTTTTCAGCTTTGGTACATACAGTAGCAACTGGCCTCGACCGACCCGATTTTCTGTCTTATAGCGTCGACATTGGCTCACCAAGTACAAGGCCTGATCCCGCCCAATGACTTCTGCAATACTTTTTAAATCTCCACTGAGTCCGCTTAAGCTATTCATAGCACCCTCAAAACTTCGCTAATCGTTGAAACACCAACATGGCTGCATCACGTGCATGTTCATTGGTACGGCCTTTCCAACCTGTCATACGGAAAAAGTCTGTGGCTTTCTTTTTAGTGGCATTGGCTGCGGGATGAATCATTTTGTGCAGATAACCTTGCTCCTTACACCAGTCCTCCCATATTTGGGCATCACGTTTGACCGATCCAACGCCTTGCGCCTTTTCACGACCACCAGTAAACCAAGTACGTTGCCGAGCATCTTCAATATACAAACAGACGTTTTGAACGCCCCATGTTTGTACTGATTCTTTCACTTTGCTCATGGCTTGAGTGATAGATAAACACTCAACCTGTTCTAACTCTCCACCCTTGCCACGGTCTGCTGCAATGGCAAAGCCTGTCTTCACCCCTGTATCAATTCCAATCATGATTTTCATGCGTACATCATTCCCAATTCGTTTTTGTTATTCATAAATATTTTGTTCACTACTCCGATATATCCGCACCATCCAAAGTGTTCTTTCCAGTAATACCAACGTCCGTTGGTGCATTTCCAAAATGTTCCATCGTTTTCGATGTGTGTTGCGCCGTGTGGAATCATACTGCCCCCTGTAAACTTCCAGTGAAGCCAACTTGCTTGAGGTATGGTTCCCATTTCTTCGCTTGGGCTGGGTTCATCAGTTTGATGGCAATGCGTGATGCAAGTTGTTCGTATGAGTCACCCGGTGCGCTGTGCTTGCTGGCAAACTCTGGGTGATGTGCAAGTTTCTGTGCAAACGCTGAGATTTGTTTGTCAGTGAGGTGCTTCGGTTCTGCCGATGGTTTTGCTGAACCAGTAGATTGGGATCTATCTGCCGAAGTTTTGGCATGAGCCTGTTTTTCATATTTGAAATATGCTCGTATCAGCCAATCTGCAAACAGGTAGGTTAAAAACTCCTGATTGTGCTTTTTGCCAGCATTAAAATTTTCAAATGCTGCAAGCTCTCGACTGAACCAAGTCGCTTCTGTGATTTTCTCCACTGGTATCGAATCATTTGCCAAAACAATTTCGTCTTTCAAATTTTTCAAAACCAACCAGTTCTTTTTTTTATTTTGATAGTGTTTTTTGATAGTTGTTTTATGTGTGTTAAAAATTTTTACTAGTTGCAGTAAAGAATTTTTACTAGTCTGGTTAAAACTTTTAACTAGTAAATAATCTTTACTAGGGAACTTTAGGCGGATCTCAGTGACTGTTTGAACAGGTTTTACGCCTGTTTTGTACCCAAATGCTAGGTGGTTAAAATTTTTAACTAGGTCAATTTCAAATGGTATGAAGGACTTTACTAGTAAAAATTTTTTACTAGGGAATTTATATAATTCGCCGATGTTGTAGTTGTCGATCAATGAGTAAATATTGCCAAATTTTGATTGGTTATGTTTTTGCACCAGACCAACTTTTACTAATTCATTGAGGCATTTCACAACCGTTGGACGACTTTTACGGGACAACTCCTCCAATTGTGTCAATGATAATGAATCGCTCTCTTTTCCCCAGCCACGGGTTTTACGTACGATCAGTAAGTAAATCTTGACTGAAGCATCACTAAGCTTATTCATCGCGTCATCGACAAAAGCATTCGTGATCTGAAACGAGTTTGGAACAAATCTGCTCATGGGTTACCTCTATTTGTCGTCTACGCACTGGTGTATTTGTGCATCCAGTTCGGCCAGTATTTCGTGTAGTCGGTGAATGACCTTAGACATGTCTATGGCTTCTCCGCGTGTGATGCGTCCGTCTGCCATCATTTCTTTAAATAGCGTGTAGACGTTTCCACCTTTCATCCCAAAGCTCAGCACTAAGTCTGTGAGTGCTGTATCTCTGCATTCGGGTATGTCAGGCAGGTTTATTGCGACTTTGCCGTGTTGGGCATTGAGGCTTTGCAGTATTCGGTAGTCGTTGGTTAGCGCCATCAGCTTGGATGCTTCTACTAGCGTCAAGTGATGGGTGTCTGTATTTGGATTGACTTTGCTATTGAGCACGGCGGGACTTTTGATGCCCATACGGGGTGCGAGTGCGTTTGCTCCACCTTTGTAGTCGTGCACGGTGTGATAAGCAGCATCTAATATGTTCATAACGGCTTCCTTTGAACGTGTTTATTAGATGGGAGCTTTATTACTATTTTTAGTAGAACGAACGAATGTCCAATTGATGTCAGGTCTTAACTGCTCTGCTTTAACTTCTTTTTGAGTTATTTCTTCAATAGACAAACATCTTTCTTCAGGAATTTTATCGAAATTCCATTTACTTAAAGCCCACGGCGTAATTCCTAAACCACGGGCCAATGCAGCTTTACTACCCGCTATTTTTATTGCTTTTTCGAAAGCATCCTTTGGAGATAACATAATGCAACCATCAACACTACTAAAAGTAGAAGATAATATACTACCTAAAATAGAATTGGTGCAACTAAAAATACGAGGTAAACTTCTACCATTGGTAGAAAATGGAAAGAAACCAAAATTGCAAACAGCTAAATATCAAGAATTTGCATCTAGGCTTAAAGGTCTTATGGATAAAGACGGCTCGCCTATTAAAACTGTAAATCAGTTAAAAGATGCTATCGAAGTCACTTATGAAATGGCTCGTAGATATACGCTAGGTATTGCAAAGCCACGCGAAGAAAAAATGCAAATCTTGGCTGAAAAGTTTGATGTCGATATTAGTTATTTAGATCACGGAACTGGATCTGAGACAAATGTATCTGCGCCTTTTCCTATTGCGGGGCGCTTAGTTCCTGTTATTTCATGGGTACAAGCGGGTGCTTGGACGACTGCCGAAGCTGTGCCTGTAGGTACACAGTTTGATGAGTGGTTACCACCAAATCCTAAATGTGGAAAGCATGGCTATGGTTTAGAAGTTGTTGGCGAATCCATGCTTCCAGACTTCCGCCCTGGCGACAAAATTTATGTGAATCCTGACTTTCAAACAAATGATTTAAAAACAGGTGATTTAGTTATCGTTGCTTGCGATGGTGAAACAGAGGCTACTTTCAAAAAATTGATCGTTGAAAGCAATGGTATGTATTTAGAACCCTTAAACCCGAAATGGCTTGAAAAAATCATGGAGCTCCGTGAAGGATGTAAATTGGTTGGAAAAGTCGTTGGGCTATATCGTGATGTTTAATACTGAAAGAGTAATAATGTGAAATTAAAAAAAGTCATTTTTGATGCCAACGGTTTTAGAAAACTAAGATCATTAGAAATTGAGATAGCTGATAGAATAACAGTTATAGGCGGTCTCAATGGTATAGGTAAATCTACCCTTTTAGGATTGATTGCTAATGCTAGTGGTGTGAGCGGACGAAATGACCCAAGATCAAAAACAAAATCTTATATACGTAAGAAAAGTTATTTTGATTTACCATATCAAGCAAACTTTCAAGAACTATTTCACTTAGATGAGAATGACTATATAAAAGAGTTACAATCTAAAGGTAATATTGAGTTTTACTATGAAATACCACCTGTTGAATTAGAAGGTGAACTGAAAACTGAATTAATAAAGAAATGTAATGTTACTGAGCATCATGAAAACAATAAGCTAACAAGCTCTGATGAAATTGATAGCAAAACAGAAGATAATATATCTGAATTAAGATATAAAATTGTACCTAGAAGCTTAAACAAAGAATTAAGTATTTTAGCTAATATTGGTGTTGATGCAAAAGTTCCTATTCCTACAATTTATTTAGGCATGAGCCGTATGACACCTATCGGTGAAATAAAAACCGATAATATTAAAACTAAACAAATTCTAAATATGGATGAAGAAGATAAAAAATATTTTCAAAGTCTATTCCAAAGAATCATTAACTATGATCTAAGTGAAGACAAAAACATTATTGATTTAGATGTTAAACATTCACATAAAAAATTCAAAATTCCAAATTTAGCCCACAATCCTTTTTCAATTTCCCTTGGGCAGGACTCTTTGAGCTCAGTTTTCACAGCATTAGTATCATTCTATAGTCTTAAGAGATCATATCCAACTGAGTATCAAGGGGGAATCTTGGTAATTGATGAAATTGATACAGGGCTTCATCATGTTGCACAAGAAAAACTCCTTGACCTTTTAAAACAGGAAGCAAGAAGACTTAAACTTCAGATTATTTTTACAACTCACTCTTTAACCATTTTTAAAAATATTTTAGATATCCCTAAAGAACAAATTTCAAATGGAAAAATACTTGATAAAGTTGTGTATTTACATGATACTTTCAGACCAAAAATACTAAAAAGCCCTACGTACTTAAACATAAAAAATAATCAACTCTCCCTTTACAATAGACCTGTTCAAAATGAAAAAGAAATTAAAGTTTATTTTGAAGATGATGAAGCCGTATGGTTCTTTGAACAGATTTTAAAATCTCAAAAACTCACTAATTTAAATTCAGCATTTTCGGTAAATCTTAAAAATGTATCTTTGAAACTAAGTTGCTCTATCTTGTTAGATTTAGCAAATGCTGATGATTTTTTTAAAGAAGTTATTATTATTACAGATAATGATGTTCAGACTGAGCAGAAAAATAGAGATGTAATTAAAAATAATCCAAATATTTTATCATTACCAGGTGACAAAACATTTAACGTAAATACACCTCAGAAACTTCGAACACCAGAAAGAATTCTTTATGAGTTCCTAAACAGAAAATATGAAGGATATGATGACAATTTTTGGAATTCTCTTGAAAATATAAATCACGGTTATATAGATTTTGATTATGTTGGGAATAGTATCCTAGATTTGGAATTTTCTGAAAGTGTCTCAAATACAAAATACCGTGAGATAATGAAGACTTGGTTTAAAAAACATAAAGCCACCTTTGAAGATATAGATTTAGTTGGGCTTTGGGCCAAAGAAAATCAAAAGTCTGTTGATCATTTTTTAGATGATCTTAATTTTGCTATTAATTTTACCTCTACAAAAAAATGGCCTCTTGAATAAGTTTTATGATTAAATACGGCATGAGAACATATCACACCCCCCTTCGATACCCTGGTGGTAAAGGCAAATTTGCAAAATTTGTCAAAGATTTAATGACATTAAATAACCTTCACGGTGACTATCTCGAGCCATATGCGGGAGGTGCTGGAGTTGCCTTAGATTTACTTTTTAGTAATTGTTGCAACAACATCCACATCAATGACTTTGATATTGCTGTTTTTAATTTTTGGAAGTCAGTAACAGAAAATACTGAACAGTTCTTAAAGCTTGTTCATGATACAGAAATCACTATTGATGAATGGCATAGACAAAAATATATTCTTTCCACACCTGAACTACACACCCAACTTGAACATGGCTTTGCGACTTTCTTTCTGAATCGTACTAATCGTTCAGGAATATTGAAAGGTGGTGTGATCGGTGGAAAAAATCAAGATGGAAACTACAAATTAGATGCCCGTTTTCACAAAGAAAATTTATCTAAACGAATTGAAAAAATTGGGCAAAATAGCGATCGTATCAAAGTCTATAATTTAGATGCATTAGAGTTACTTAACACCGCAGATAGTCTCTTACCTGAAGAATCGCTTATTTATTTGGATCCACCATACTATGTTAAAGGTCAGGGGCTTTATCGGAACTTTTACGCTCACGGAGATCATGTAAAGATTCGTGAAGCTTTAGATAAAGTAAAAACTAAATGGATTGTATCTTATGACAATTGTGATCCTATTAAAGAAATTTATAGTGGATACGAAAAAGATGAATATGTACTAAATTACAGCGCATATAGTACTTCTAAAGGAAAAGAAGTTATGTTTTTTTGCAATTCAATTGTCCCAGTAGAGATGTCTATGAAACATAAACAACCTGAGTTAGATTTTATCTAATTAAAAAATGAGTGGGACATATATTTTCAGCATAACAAATCCCACTCATTGATATTATTAAACAGTTTCTGTAATTGGATAATATTCAACTTCAAAAGACCAAACTGAACTTACATTTTTAGAAATCGAGCCGCCGATATCTAAACCTTTGTTTGCAATTTCACCAGCAATTTTCCCACCACCTGTGAATGTATCTTTAAACTTAAGTGTCACTTGATGTTTAATTAAATGTCCCTCGAGACGATCTTGTGCCATCGTACGTAGATCAGTATCAATCATAGTCCATGATTTTAATTCATCCGGAATATAAGGGGCTTTTCTTGGCGTGCCGAACTCGCTATAAATCTCTCTAATTACAGCACCATTTTTTTCAAAATTTGCACTTATACCAATATTAGAACAAATAGCTTGCGGCAATTTAGTGTCTACGCTTAAATTTCCTTTCTGATCAAAAAATTTCGCATCTTTTAAAGTAATTGATTTTGCACCTAAAGAACTAGCTAATCGTCTAAATGCTGCTTCTTTTTCACGTGCCAAGGTTGCTTCATAATCGCATGGGCGAATGTAAACGTTTTCAAGAAATGGATGCTTTAGAAAAAAACTTCCATTAGTCGCCCTATCTCCGATATCAAATTGAATATTCATTGCTTGCACTGGTGAAACACAATGAATCTCTGTTGAAAGATTTAACTCTTTTTGTATCTGTTTCAAGATTTGTTCTTTGAGCACAGGTAATGCTTTAAAAGCTTGAGTCTCCTCCTTTTCCTCTCCCTTATCTTTGTCCTTTTTGCTAAAAAAACTTAATCCTGAACTGATCAATGATCCAACTGGACTAAAAGAGAACGCCGTACTAATAACTTCAGCAATATCTAACATCATTTGCTTATCAAATTTAATTTTTGACCCCTTCGCTAATTCTAGTAATTTTTCATCATCAGCAACTAAAATCAATTGTGGCTTCTCTTTCATTAACAGCACCTATCTTTTTTTTAAAGTCAGACCAATATTTTATTTTCAATATTATCAAAAAAATACAGAAACTTTATGTCTAGTGGCAAATAAATCCTCTTATAAATTATACTTTATGTTGACTTATTTTCTACTTTTAGTAGTATTTGTTTTACAGACAATAAAAAAGCACCCCTGCCTTCGAACTCATGGGTGCTTTGCAACTAAATGCGAGATAAGTATGAAACAAAAGCCTATATCCAGTCAAACGACACCTATCCTTTTCCAACACCCTACAACTACCGAACTACGTCCTGCACTTCGCTCAATCATTTGGGTAAATCTACGCGACTTTGCCCTTTTCCTTGGTTTAGCTTTCGTATGCTGGTTAGTCATCACTGCAGTTTTAATGGCAGTTGGAGGGTAAGGACATGACGAATAATTTTAACCTTTCAGGCACTCAAGCATTTGATGCAATGATGGCAGGTAAACAAATCTTATGCCGTCATGTAAGTGACTTACTTAACTTTGATACTCTCGATAACTTCCCTGCCACCATCTTTGCAACACAGGGCTATGAGTTCTGCATCAAAATTGAAACCATTGAAGTTGCTGGTATTACATTTGCTAAACCTCTGACTCCCGATGAAGTTCAACACGGCGATGATGTTTATATTGTTCAAGCCAGTGGCGAGATACATCACTATAAATACCAAGTCTGCAATGAAGCACTTAATCAATCTATCGCACGTGGCTTTGCACAACGTGATCCAGATAATGCACAGCTACAGGCAGAGGCTTTCTGTAAACTCTTTGACCGTGTATACCGTGAAGCAGTAATTGTTGAAATGGATACTCAACCAAAGCAAAAACGTGGTCGTAAACCTAAAGCCGAAGAAAATACAACGCCAGAGCATATTGAACATAAACCAGTCACTGATTCTGATGTTGATCTAGCATCTAAAGAAGCAGTTAAAACACTCCCACAAGAACCTGCAATTGAAACTGATCCTATCAAGCTAGTTGAAAAGTTTGCGGCTCAGATCAGTGAATGCGTAAAAGTTGAACCTCTGCTAACACTCCGTTATGCATTTTCTGCTAATGGTTATCTTGAGCGAGAGCATGTTCATCATCTATTCGACTTAGTTGAAGCTAAGTTGATCGAATTAGATCCTAAACAATACGCGCCAAAATTAGATACATCAGCATTGCCCCAAGTTGAAATTCAAGAGGTGAAACCTAACCTGCTTGATGACATTAACAAGGAAGCAGAACAAGCTGCATCAAAAGAAAGCGCTGAAAGTTTTCATTCATCTGTCGATGTCGATTTGTTTTATAAAAAGAGAAAACAGGTTTTAATCAATCGTATTTATGAAATAGATACCATCGCTGATTTAGTGCTATTCGCTCCTGCCATTCCAGCAGCAAGACTTAAACCAGCCGATCATAACGAACTACTAAGCATCTACGCTGAACGAAAGAATTCAATGCAGGCTGCTGACTCTATAGGAGCAAAGGAGGAAACTCCAAATGGCTGCTAATATCCAACGCCTCAAGCTCAGCGTATTTGCTGAACGCTATTGGCAAGATGAAGAATCCCGCCCATGCCGTGACACACTGGTCAGCCATATCAAACGTGGTTGGCTCAGTGGTAAAAAAATTGGTAAACAATGGTATGTCGAATGTACCAGTTGGGGTGCGCCGTTGTTCTATACAGATGAAGTGCCTAAGGTCGAGCTTAAGTCTCCACCTAAAACGGGTAACTCCATTGCAGACCGAATTTTAGCGGAGATTTAATATGGCTCCTCGAGGTCGCAAGTCGGGGAACTTGGACTTACCTCCCCATGTCGAAGTCGACAAAAAGCCCAATGGCACCATGTACTTCCGCTACCTCCTTCCGAACGGACAGCGGAAGTCACTCGGTAAAGACCGTAATGAAGCCATTAAGGCAGCTCAGGCACTCAATACCGTGCTTGAGCGTAACCCAGACATTGTGTCTAAAATTCTATCTTCAGTAGAAAAAGCACATAAGCAAAGTAATATTCCAAACTTTGGCCAAGCATTGGATGAATATGAAAAGCTGCACTTACCCAAGAAGAAACTTGCTAAAAACACCTTGGTGAATGTCACGGCGAACATTGGTAAATATCAGGATATGTGGGGGCAGTTCTATTGCACCGACATTACCCTACTCATGATTTCTGAATACCTGAAACAGCAGACCGACTTTCAGGCAGAAAAGCACCGTTCACAGCTTATAGACATTTGGAAATACTTTGTGGCCAACGGCTGGGCACCTGAAAATATTGCAGAGAAAACCTTAAAGCCAATACGACCAGAAAAGGTCAGAACGCGACATTCCAACGAATCGCTTGAAATTGTAAAAGCTGTTTGTCCGCCCTGGTTAAAACTGGCAATTGATCTTGCACTGCATTCCATTCAACGGCGTGCCGATCTGGTGGTGATGGAACGTTCAAGCATTAACATTAAAGACAACACCATGACCGTACTGCAGCATAAATCGCTAAATTACGACAAGCCCGTGTTTATTGAAGTAGATATGCATCCTGAGCTACGAGAAGTCGTATTGCTGTGTATAGAGCATTCTATGCGACTACGCTGCCCTTACCTGATTTCGACTCGACCAGACCGCATAAACGAGCAAATCCGCAATGCGAAACTGCATCCTTTTGCTGTAACGGAGGATCATATTACCAAGCAGTTTAAGAAGTATCGGGACTTGTCTGGTGCGTATGATCATTTGGAACTAAACCAAAGACCATCGCTGCATGATTTACGTGCTTTGGGCATTTATAACATCACGCAGAAGTATGGAAAGAAATACGCACAGGCACTGGCTGGCCATGCAACTGTGAAAATGACGGATCACTATTTAGAGGGTCACGAAGCACCTAAACCTGAGCGGATTAGCTACCGTTAGTTATCGTTTTTAAATTTAAATGGGCGAGTTATTAACAGTAGGAAAATATTTCATTCCCCGAAAATACCCCGAAAGTTCCCCGAAAACAAAAAGCCCACTTTTTAAGTGGGCTTTAATGTGTTGAAATATCAACGAATTTTGGTAGGTATATCCAGACTCGAACTGGAGACCTCTACGATGTCAACGTAGCGCTCTAACCAACTGAGCTATACACCTAAAGTTCCTGCATAATATTCACTTTTAAAAAGTATGACAAGCGCTATTTCTTGTTTTTTAACGCAGATGTGCAAGTTTTAAGCATTCGTTTAAATTGTTGAATATTTTTTGCATTCAACCGATTGAAATAACGTATTTGTTGATAATAATCAGCTGCCTGCTTAAATAAAACTTGCTGTTCAGGTTTAACCTCTTGAGCTAAACGCAACAACCATTTGTTTACCGTTTCGGCATTTTGCTTACGCTGCTCTGCGGTTAAGCTTTTAGAAAAATGCAAAATTGCAAGATCATATTCAGAAATCTGAGCACGTTTACGCCAAAATATAGCGAACCAGTACAATAGAACTAATCCACCAATACTGATCATAATCAGCAATACTAATGAATAGCTGGATTGAAGTCCCAATTTTTGCAACCACCCCCTTTGAGTTTCTGCATTATAACCAACGACTTTGCTTTGCCATTGATAACTGGCATAGTCACTCCAAATCCGCATTTTATTTAATACGGAATAGCGCTGTACATTCCACCGACTACTCTGCCCCCAAACCCTAGTATCTTGACTCATTAAGTCTTGCATACCCTGTTCAATACGCTGTGGCGCAATCATGGCTGTTGGATCATAGCGTTTCCAGTGCCCATCCACAAAAACTTCTGTCCATGCATGTGCATCTAACTGTCGAACTTCCCAACTTTTTGCATCTGGTGAAAGCTGGCCACCTTGATAACCGACCACGATACGGGCAGGAATTCCCACATAACGCATCAACATCGCAAAACTAGAGGCATAATGTTCACAAAACCCTTGTTTGGACTGAAACAAAAACTCATCAATACGATGCTGCCCCAACAAGCCTGGCTGCAAGGTATAGCTAAAGCCATTGTTGCGATACCACTGCAAAACATTTTGGATATAACGGTTTGGATTGGCATTACTTTGTTTAAAGAGTTGTTGTGCAAATTGTTGTGCTTTCAGATCTATTTGCTCAGGCGCTTTTAAGTTAATACTTCGTTGCACATTGGATAATTTAGTTTGAGTAAGTTGGACATTTCCCATCCATTGTAGTGAAATCGGCTCTACACGCTGTACTTGACGATAAGCCTGAATACTCCAATCCTGACGTAGCTGATAACGTCGCTCTAAAGGTTGTGAATATTCCAATCCCATGATCCAAGGAATCGCGGCATCAGCGGGTAAATATTGATAGTTCCATTTTTTAGATGCAGATATTTGGCCTAGCGTCTCATTTGCAATACTTTGCTGATTGATAAAACTACTGGTCCACTTTTGACCATCATACTGATCTAAGACCATCGCACGCCAGTAAAGCTCAGAACGCTTTGGGAGCTGACTAACATCGCCAATAATACGAAAAGCCAAATGACTCGACTGAGATAATTGTGCAATATCACCAGGTGACATACTGTCGCTCATGCCTGTCACTGCTTTATTTTCAGGAATTGGAATATGCCAAAGTGGGGGTAAGCGTGGAAAAAACATAAACAACAGCACAAAAAAAGGCAGTGCGAGACCTACAAATTTAATGACGTGTTTTGCATCTTGCTTTAAAGCCAAACTACTCGAATTTTGAGATACGAAAAAACTGGTTTGAACTCGATACAGTCCCAATAAACAACTGAGCAAGCACAGTAAAACCATGGCAGCCATCATAAATGACTGACTATGTAGAAACATACTCGCCGCAACAAATAATGCAAAATTAAACAAAATGATCACATCACGCTGCGTTTTTGTTTCTAAGGCTTTCGCAAAGAGAAAGATGCTTAAAATAGCTACGCCCGCTTCCACCCCTAAAAAGCTTTGATAGCTCCAAAAAGTGACCGCTAGAGCAGCAAGGGTCAAAATGTAAATTGCCCATTTCGGGAAATGGTTGCCCGTAGATTGCATGAAATTCCACAGACAACCGATACAAATGGCGAAAATGACACTCAATAGCACAGGGCTAAAACTTAGTTGTGTGACCCAAATCAAACTCAGTGTCAGTACAATGGCAATACGAATAGAAGAATGCATATTTCTCTCCTATGCCTGTGCCAAAAGTAATTTAGCTTGAAAATATTGTTCTCGACCTATGCCTTTGGCTAGCTCAGCATGTGGTAAATACAATGCATAGGCGTACTGCAACTGCTCACATTGTTCAACCAAGCCCATCATCAAACTTAACTTTTCTTCATGCGAAGGGCTCGGCATATGTGCATAGTGGATTTCTAAACTGTGCTGATCCTGATGTTGTTCAAAGACTTTAATGAATAAACCTTGTCCTTGCGCCACTTGTTTCCATGAAACAGCCTGTAGAGAGTCACCTTCTTTAAAATTTCGCAATTCGCGGAATTCATCCATATCAGGTTCAAAACTGTGTTGCTGTTGTTTGTTTTCAGCCGCCAAAGACTTAGCTTGAGGTGCTATCCACACAGGTGCTTGGATAAAAAAATAACTCCATGCACGAACAAGGCCAAACGGATATGTTGAGTAAATTTTGATTTGAGGGAAACCAAACTGCCCGCGATCTTTTGGAAAAAAATTTAAATCGACCACCTTATGGATATCTTGAATAAACAACTGTTCTATATGATCTGCATAAGCAATCCAGAGGTATCGAGGCTGTGAATGATGTTGTTTGAAATGCATTTGTAATTGCAATGCACTCTCAACCTGCCCTATTTCAGGTAAAACCAGATCAATACTAAGACCATGCAACTGCTTAAAAGTTAAATAAAAACTCATACACAGCACAGCGCTGATTAAGAAACAAAACGCTAAAATTAAGTTATTGGCATAATTCACCCCTGCAATGAAGGTGATGAAAATCAAAACCAAATACAAATATCCTTGCTGATAAATAAACACCAATACATCTTTTTGGGTCAGTTGTTTTTCAGCCTTAAATTGAAAGCGTTTCGTAATCCAGTTTTGCCACAGCATGCGTCTGCTTATCCTATCAGTAAACTTTGACTTGCTTCAGAAGTTGCTCAGTTTCAGCTTCACCCTGCCCAATACGATGTGCAGTCACTGCAACAAACACAGCCTGTACATCATCTGGGGTTACAAATGAGCGTGATTCTATCAATGCATAAGCTTGCGCTGCTTTTTTTAAAGCCAGTACGCCACGGGTAGATAAACCATGTCGACCTTTACGGGTCTCAGTCGCTAAATCTAAAATATAGTCCAATATTTCTTCAGACAAATAGATCTGCGGCACCATAACTTGTAAGGTAAGGATATCTTGCTCTGAAAATACCGTCATCAATTGTTGGATCAAATCATGACGGGACTGTTGTTGTAATAACGCTTTTTCTGCCTGACGTGATGGATAGCCCAAAGATAACCGCATGAGGAAACGATCAAGTTGTGACTCTGGCAGCGCATAGGTTCCACTTTGAAAAAGAGGATTTTGTGTTGCAATCACCCAAAATGGCTGTGGTAGCACATAACGACTTGCATCAATCGTCACTACACCTTCTTCCATTGCCTCTAGAAGCGCACTTTGCGTTTTTGGACTACAGCGGTTGATTTCATCTGCCAGTAAAATTTGGGTAAAAATTGGACCTTGTTTAAACTCAAACACATGTTCTTTTTGGTTAAACATATTCACCCCAATCACATCACTCGCCAGCATGTCATTGGTAAATTGAATACGTTTGAATTGAAGACCTGCCAAATGTGCCAAGCTACTGGCCAATGTCGTTTTTCCTAAACCAGGCAAATCCTCAAATAAAATATGTCCACCAGCCAAAAGGCTAGATAAAGCCAACTTGGTTTGTTGGTTTTTATCAAGAACAATTTGATTCACTTGCTTGAGGAATTCTTGAATTTTGGGATAAAACGCATTGATTTTCGACTGATCCAGTTTATCTACTTGCGTAGGCGTAATCTTCTTTTCTGTTCCCCAAAGCACGTTGTATGCCCCCAATCAAAATATAAACCAAGGTTTAACATACAGGTTTTTAAACCATACTCAAAGATGAACTTTATAAATATTCAATATTTGCGTTAATAGGTGAGATATTGTTATTAGATCTACTCTCTGGCAGCAGACTTCAACTGATCTTTCAAATCGCTCGCACTTATTGAAAATGATTGAGGAGATTTCTCAGCGAGTTTAACCAGTTCTATTAATCTTGCATTGATCGGAGCTTGTTGACCAAATTGCTCTGCGAGTTTTAAAACCTCACCATTAATCCAATCAATCTCTGTAAGCCGACCTGCTAGTAAATCATCTTGCATGGATGAGCGAGCCAATGGATCAATTTCTAACATCTTTCGACTTAATAATTTAAATATAGGATTGGGCAAACTCAAAATCTTAGGAATGAGGTGTGTAGGAACTGCGGTTAACTTTGCAGGTTTAATCTGTGCTTCACTGAGAAGCGCCAAGGCTTCTTGTTGCACCATAGCCAAACATTGGCGATATCCGCGGATCGACAGTTGTTCTTTTAGTGGTTTTTTTGACAAGGCATTGATTGAATTATTTAAATTAAGTAAAAGCTTGGCCCATTGCACAGCAAGCATGTCTTTTTCAAAAACAACATCCAAACTCGATTTTTGAAATAGCTTTTCCAATAGAAGTTGATGAGGAAATTGCTTAACGCTTAATGCACCCGATGTGCCTTGATGATAATGTCCTGCTCCTTGACTTGCGACATTAAAAGGAACCATTCCCTCTAAAACCAAATGTTGTTGTAAAATGCTTTTTAAAATAGGGACATTACTCAAACCATTTTGAAAACTGATGATCAGTGGAGTTTTAGACCCTAAATATTCTTTGAGTTCAGATGCAACTTGTTCTGTTGCAGCCGATTTGACACAAATAAAAATCACGTCTGCATCCACAACCTGAGTAGGATCAGTCGTCAGTTTGAGTTGATGGGGCGCAAGTTTGATATTATTGCCTAAATAATCAGTGAGCTCCAACCCAAACTGAGACAGTTCTTGATAAATCCGTGGGCGGCTAATAAAGGTGACATCACTCCCAGCAGCAACCAATCTTCCACCTAAATAACACCCAATACTTCCAGCACCATAAATAAATATTTTCACTAAATTGCCCTATTCCCAATATTCAGACAATTTTAAAACCTCTCTCCCTACAAAGCTGTCAGATATACGACATCTTCACCTATGTAGTGAATATGCTATGTAGGATGATACCTCAGCCCATCCAGCTATCGAATTCAAATAATATAACCCAATCCAGCTTGGCGCTTTGCTTATTACATCTGGTTTGCAATAAAAAACGACACCGAAGTGTCGTTTTTTAAGTCACGGACTCAATCAACAAGGGCACTTTTTCATACCGTTACTTGCAGACGGATAACGTGCATCCACACAATGGCGATAAAATGTTTTAGCATCCATCGGCTCTAAATCTGGATGATGTTTTTTCATATGTTCCAAATAGTTGGGATAGTCTGGCACTCCCACCATCAAACGGAAACTTTGTTGCAACCGTTGCCACAGCGTCGCAATTCGAGACCAATTTTTAGGATTGAGAATTAAATCTTTCTGCGACATTACGGTCATTTTGATGATTTTATAAATCATCGTCTTTCCACTTTTGGCAAACTTTAGATTCATCTAAATTCCCCTTTTAATGTCCAGATTTTGAAGGCTGAATGTCTTCAGGATCACGATAAATCGCTTCAGCTTCGTGCACTGTTGGGACAGGGCTTGCAAGCGCACGGCGAATGACCTTAATTGCAGCAAACAACATCACAATCGCCACAATCATAAAGAATCCACACAGTGCCGCATTGATCTGATTCGATAATGCAACCGTTTGCATTTCAGCTACTGTTTTTGCTGGTGCTAAAATTTCATTATTTGCAATCGCTTTGTTAAAACGTTCAGCCTGCGCTAAGAAGCCAATTTTTGGATTTTCATGGAAAATCTTTTGCCAGCCCGCAGTCATACAGGTCACTAATAAGAAAATTGTTGGAACAATCGTGACCCAAACATATTTTTCTTTCTTCATTTTAAAGAGGATTACAGTACCTAACATTAGCGCCATGGCAGCAAGCATTTGGTTACCCACACCAAACAGTGGCCATAAGCTATTGATACCACCGAGTGGATCCACCACACCTTGATAAACGAAGAAACCCCAACCTGACACAGCAACCGCTGTACCCAACAAGTTTCCAAAGAAGTTATGTGAGTTTTTCACCGCAGGAACCACAATACCTACAGTATCTTGCACCATGAAACGGCAAGCACGCGTACCCGCATCAACCGCTGTTAAGATGAACAGTGCTTCAAACAAAATAGCGAAGTGATACCAAAATGCCATCATTTCACGACTATTGAAAATCTCTGTGATGATATGTGCCATACCAATGGCAAAAGTTGGTGCTCCACCTGTACGCGACAGAATCGTACTTTCACCCACTTCCTGTGCCAACAAAGTTAAAGCTTCTGGAGTAACCACAAAACCAAGATTTCGTATTGCTTCAGCAGCAGTATCAGCACTTGTTCCAATCAATGCTGCTGGTGAGTTAATTGCAAAATATACACCTGGTTCTAATACTGCAGCACAGATCAAGGCCATGATTGCAACAAAAGACTCCATAAGCATACCGCCATATCCGATCATACGAATATCGCGCTCATTATTGACCAGTTTAGGAGTCGTTCCTGATGATACTAGAGCATGGAAACCTGAAATTGCACCGCAGGCAATGGTAATAAATAAGAATGGGAACAACGAACCTGCAAACACAGGACCTGTACCATCAATAAATTTAGTAATCGCAGGAAGTTTCATCTCCGGCATGGCAAAAATAATACCAACCGCTAAGCCTGCAATCACACCAATTTTTAAGAAGGTTGATAGATAATCACGTGGTGCAAGCAACAGCCAAACAGGCAATGCTGAAGCCACGAAACCATAAATAATCAATGCCCACGTCAATTGAGTGCCCGATAAGGTAAAGAATTCACCCCAATATGGATGTTGTGCAATATCTCCACCATAGACAATGCCCAGCATCATCAACACGAAACCAATCACAGACACTTCTGCAATCTTACCCGGACGGATAAAACGCATATAAATTCCCATAAAGAGCGCAATTGGAATCGTGGCTGCAATACTAAATACGCCCCATGGACTGTGTGCAAGTGCCTTGACCACTACAAGCGCCAAGACCGCTAGGATAATAATCATGACCCCCAATGCACCAAGCATAACCACAATGCCGGCAAAGGTTCCAAGTTCTTGTTTTGCCATTTCCCCGAGTGAACGTCCATCACGACGGGTAGAGATAAACAAGACTAAAAAATCTTGAACCGCACCTGCGAGCACTACACCCACAAGTAACCAGATGGTGCCCGGTAAATAACCCATTTGTGCTGCTAAAATAGGGCCAACCAATGGTCCTGCACCTGCAATCGCTGCAAAGTGATGTCCAAACAATACACTCTTGTTGGTCGGAACATAATCCAAACCATCATTTAAACGATGTGCAGGTGTTAAACGGCGTTCATCCAGTTCAAAAACTTTAGTTGCTATAAATAAACTGTAGAAGCGATAAGCGATGCTATAAATACAGCCCGCAGCAAGTACGAGCCAGATGGCATTGACATGCTCACCACGACTTAGTGCCAAGATCCCAAAAGAGACTGCACCGACGATGGCTACCAGTAGCCAAATGATTTTTGAAGTCAGGGTCGACTTCGGCTGAACAGATTCCATTTCAATCCCTCATATTTGTTGCATTCAATCAGCGTATTTAATTATTCGAGGTACTGCTGTTTTCCTTTGCGACTTTACTCTGCATCTCCTTGTTTTGATCTAAGACTTTGGCATAAAAAAAGGGATGATTCACATCATCCCTTCCGATAATAGTCTATTTTTAAACCATTATGCACGTTCTAAATAATCGCCTGTACGCGTATCTACACGAACGCTTTCTTCTTGCTGTACAAATAATGGAACACGCACTACAGCACCTGTTTCCAATTTTGCTGGTTTACCGCCACCACCAGACGTATCACCACGTACACCTGGATCAGTTTCAACAATTTTTAAAACAACAAAATTTGGTGGGCTAACCGTTAATGGCACGCCATTGAACAACATAATGGTACATTTTTCATTTGAATCGTCTTTTAACCATTTAGCAGCATCGCCCATTGCTGTTTTATCAGCAGCGATCTGTTCAAATGATACAGGGTCCATGAAGTTCCACATTTCACCATCGTTGTACAAGTATTCCATTTCTACTTCTACGATGTCAGCCGCTTCCAGAGAATCACCAGACTTAAATGTTTTTTCTAACACTTTACCAGAACGTAAATTACGTAGTTTTACACGGTTAAATGCTTGACCTTTACCCGGCTTTACATATTCATTTTCCATGATAGAACATGGGTTACCGTCAAGCATAACCTTAAGGCCTGACTTGAAATCATTCGTAGAATAATAGGCCATGACTGGCGCACTCCAAACTAACTAACTTAAATATTTATGTCTTAATCTTAAGCACTAAAACGCTGAAACGCTTAGCTATTAAGATAGGGCATCTTTTTTGATGCCTCGTATTGTAAATGAGCAAGGCGTTATGAAGCAATGAAAATCCACTGCCTATACGCCGTAGATCTTGATAAAATAGCGCTGTTTTGTCTGTTTATGTGTTTTGAAAACATCTTTTTTGAGCTGTAGACACCTCAACAACTCGTTTCAGCATCATTACTTTTGATAGCGTAACTTCCTTTTATCTAGCATTTGATCCCTTTATTTGGCATGACACATTATTTGTACCAAGAGCAAAATTGGCAATCTCAGCTCAGTGACTTAATTACCGATCCTTTAGAATTACTTCACGTTTTAGAGCTTTCTCCTGAGCAACTGCTGTCGGGTGCCCTTCTCGCTTCGACCCAATTTAAGCTCCGTGTTCCGCGTGCTTTTGTGGCCAGAATGCAAAAAGGCAATCCTCTTGACCCACTCCTACTGCAAGTATTGCCCCATCACCTTGAACTTGAAGAACATCCTGACTTTGTGACAGATCCACTCGGTGAAGAAGAAGCCAATCAACAACCCGGTGTTTTACACAAATACAAAACTCGCTTTTTATTGACCTTAACTGGAGCTTGTGCTGTTCATTGCCGTTATTGTTTCCGTCGACATTTTCCCTATCAAGAAAACCTACCAAAGTCAGAAGATTGGATCAATATTCAAAACTACATTCGGTCACAACCTGACATTAATGAAGTCATTTTGAGTGGCGGAGACCCGTTAACCCTGTCAAATCGCAAATTAAAAGTGTGGATTGAGCGTTTAGAAAGTCTACCTCAACTTAAATTTTTGAGAATTCATTCACGAGTTCCTATCGTAATCCCCAACCGTGTCGATGAAGAGCTAATTTCCATCTTAAAAAACAGTAGGCTGCGCATTATTCTAGTGGTACACTCAAATCATGCATCGGAATTGGATGATTTGACCTGCCGACAATTACAGCAATTAGTCGCAGAAGAAATCACCGTTTTCAATCAGGCGGTTTTATTGAAAGGGGTCAATGATCATGTTCAAATTTTGACAGATTTGAGCTACCGTTTATTTGATGCAGGGGTTTTGCCATACTATTTACATGTTTTAGATAAAGTAAAAGGTGCGCACCATTTTGATTTAAACCCGCAGGACATTGATTTTCTTTATCAAGCATTATTGGCGAACCTACCTGGCTATCTGGTTCCCAAATTGGTGAGGGAAATTGCGGGAGAAAAGAATAAGACACCACTTTTCGGGGTTTCAACTTTTTGAGTTAAATAATAACGATGATGACGAGTACTTCAGATATCTTCCAAAAGCCAACTGAGTTAAAGTTGGACAAGCTTAGTTTCTGCCCAAGCACAGTCAAAGGCTTACAAGAATGGTTAGCGAATTTATCCATTTTGCAATTGGGCGACTCTTCTCGTTCTCTATTTCAAGCTCTCCTTGAAGTTTCAGAACTTCAAGTCAGCGAAACACTTCGCTTTGACTTAGTTCAAGTTCTTCATTCAAATTTAGAAAATGTACTGACCAGCTTAGAAAAACACTTTTTTAATCAGGGTTTAATTACCACAGATCGCAATGACCACATTATTGAGCTTGCCTTATTAATGCGTAGTCATTTTGCTAAAGTGTATATCGACATTGCAAAACGTGTTTCTCAGCAAATCACTCAAAATAAATTTTCCCTTTTTGCATTTCATCAAAAAAAGAATCTGCAAACTGCACGCACCGTGTCGAGCTACTATGCGTTACAGCAACTATCTTTGTTGTTATATCAACAGCATTTACTGTACAGCTCTCCTATTCCGGGACAATGGCTCGCTGCACACCAACTATTAGATTCAGCCATTCAAAATAACTTCTACTTGACCAATATCAATCAGGTTCAAGGAACACAGCATCAACTTAGCAATATTAGCCAAGCTTATGCACAATTGATTTTATTAGATATTTTTAATACGCACCAAATTCGCCCAGGTGAAATTCAAGGTTTATTTTTGTGTAGCTTTGATTGGGCAAAACTAGTACAAATTCTGCCGAAAGAAACGACCTTATCTCGCTATATTGTCGATGCGTCGAAAGACTATCCTCCAACTTATAATTCTCAAAAGAATAGTCACATACAACCCAATATTTTTATTTCGACGCAAGCTTTGCTTGATCATTTGACAGAGATGCAAACCAAACGCGCTGAACCACTGTCACGGGATGAAAAGATTTTCCTTACTCCTGCGTTGCATTTCCATATTCATAATTTATTGACCAATAATATTGAACGTAAACATGAACGTTACGAATATTCAGCTCAGTTACAAATTTGTTTTGGCTTGTCTGTAGCGCATTTCTATTTATCTAAAGGCAAGAATTTTCACGAAACTTTAGAGCTCGAAGGAAATTATAATTTCCAGAATGAAAGTCACGTGATCAACTCGATGAATAGCAATATTCCTGTTGAAACGAGTACCGTTCGTGTCATTGATCGAGAATCTAAACAAATTTATCCAGCTGAAGTACTTGATATTAGCGTCAATGGTTATCGTATACGCTGGACAGGCCCAACACCTGCACACCTCAAAACAGGTGAATTCATTTTGGTTCAAGAAAATGCACATAGCCAATGGCGTGGCGGTGTAATTCGATGGATTAAACAATCAAGCGAAAAAAGTTTAGAACTCGGTTTAGAAATCTTGGCACAAGACCTCTTCCCTTGTGCGGTCATGGTTAAAACAGACCGTCATAGCCAGAACTATCAGCCCGCCCTATTAGTTCAAACCTCACAGCTTGATGAAGTCCACACTAGCTTAATCGTTCCTGGTTCTAATATGTACCGTGAAAAGCAGACCATACATTTACGCTTAGGCAATCAAGATCTTAAAATTTATTTAGTCAAAGCTCATCTAATTACACAAAGTTTTATTCGTTTTGACTATGAATTATTAAACGATCAACAAGAACCTCTGGTTCAAAGTTTTATTCAAAAGCAAATGAATGCTATTAAAAATCACGATTTATGGGAAGCATTGAAGTGAGAAATCCATTATTGTCTAAAAAGTTAAAACGTACGGAAACACGTTTACTCATTATTGATGATAATCAGATCCGTTATAACCAAATTCGTGACCTTTTAACTTCTAGTGATCATCAAGTCCAAGCAACTTTGCTCGATGATTTACAAAATTTCGAAAAGCAACTTCACCTATCTTGGGATGTGGTCATTTTTGGTCGTGCATATGACTTAAAATACGAACAAGCCTTGACTCTAATTCACAATTCTAAACAAGTGAATTTACCTTTAATATTACTCAAACCAGATGACTATCAAGACAATCAATACGCAAATTTTATTCGTAAGGGTGTCTATGACATTTTGGACTTAAACCAAGCTGATCCCTTTTATTTAGGTTTATTACGCGCCTTAGCATTAAGTCGTTTATCTCAAAGCCAACAGCAACTCATGAATGAGCTTGAAACTGCACAAAATCAGGCGCAAGCTTTGGTCGAAGAAAGCAATAAAGCTGTCGCATTAATTCAAGAAGGCATTCATGTTTCAGCTAATGCAGAGTATCTCCAACTGTTCGGCTTAAACTCTGAGGACGATATTATCGGTCAACCTTTGCTCGATATTATTCAACCTCAAGATGTAAATGACTTTAAACAGCGATTCAAGAAAATTTCGCAAGGTCAATTTGACCTAGGTGCATTTGAAGTACATACCCTTAATAGCAAAGCCCAATCTAAGAATCCATTAAAAATCGAGTTCTTAGCAGCTCCTGAAGACGATGCCCTTCAACTTACAATTGAAGTTGAATCTGAAATCGCCACCACACCAACAACACCGAACGAAAAACAGCCTATAAGTCCAAATATTTATCAACAAATTAATCGTAGTCTGACCAAGCAACCCTCAGATCACAATTCTTTGGTTAGCTTTGCTCTCAGCTCGTGTCCAGATGAAATTTTTAATGCCAACTGGGCAACCACGCGCGACTATTTCAATAATATTTACAGCTTTTTAAACGAACAGACTCATGTCCCCCTGTTCAAAGCAGGTGGACAAACGATTGTGGGATTATTCCAAGCAGAGTCCCAAGCCAAACTTGAGTCTAAGCTCATCGCCTTAAATGCACTAACTAAACCACAGCTGATTACTGTTGATCAGAGTAGCTATCCTGTGAATTTGCGTATTGGATACACTTTGTTAAAGGGTGAAGTTTCAAATCAAGACCAATTTGAAAGCTTACTCTGTACTGCATTTACGACTTCCTTGCCAACCAATCAAGACGATTGCGAAATTGACCAAAAAACAAGTATCAGTATGCCCGTAATGGAGTTCATCAATCCGACGGTTAATGAAACTCTCGAAACTGAAAAAACAGCAAACGAACCAACGATACTTAAAGCCTTACATGTAGCATTGGACCGTGGTGAAATTCACCTCAAATACCAACAGCTCTATGATAAAGAGGATACCAATTTATACACTTACGAAGTGACTTGTGGTTTTATTTATGGCAACACATGGAAAGATCTTTCTTGTCTTAAAGAGTTAAGTGAAGACCCTGAACTGTCTATTAAACTTGATCGTTGGATTTTAGTTGAGTCATGCAAACAGTTACATAATTTTATTACTCAATATCCTGAGGCAAAACTGATTGTAAACTTAAACAAAGCTGTCCTCTTTAATGACCGCTCATTCCCTGAGTTTATTGCCAAACTCATTACGATTGTCCGTAGCAAACTCAGTCATCCAATTATCTTACAATTCTCAGAGGATGACATCAGCCAAAATCTTGCTGAAGCGCAGAAGTATATTGCTCAACTTCGTCAATACGGCGCTGAAATCTCAATTCGTGACTTTGGCAACACCATTTATAGCGAATCTATCCTACGCCAACTTGATATAAATAATTTGACTCTGCATGAAAACTTAACTCGTATGCTCAGTAGTGATGCCAACACAGAAGAATTACAAGAAAAAGTTGCGGTCTATCATCAATTGAAAAACATTCAAATTATGTTGCGTGATCTGAATGATATGACTTCGTTTGCTAATGCGTGGAATGTCGATGCCCGCTTTATTCAAGGCGACTATTTCCAGAAAAAACTGGATCATCTGATTGACGTGCAAGATCAGTAAAGCTTAAAGCTAAGTTCTCTACCTCTAAACGTTAAGACTCCTAGATGGAGTCTTTTTGTTATATGGTTGAACTCTAGGAGCTATAACTTTATAGCAAAAAGTATAGACATAAAAAAACGGGCAAATGCCCGTTTTTTTCTTTTGCTCTTAGTCGCGTTTGATAGAACGTGACATGCCAGCAAAACGTTGTTTGAACTTGTCGATACGACCGCCAGTGTCAACGTTCTTTTGCTTACCAGTGTAGAATGGGTGGCAAGCTGAACATACGTCTAGGTAAACAGTTTCTTTACCAAGTGCAGAACGAGTTTCGATTACGTTACCGCAAGAACAAGTAGCAACTAAAGTTTCGTATTTTGGGTGAATATCGGCGCGCATCGTCGATTACTCCATAAAAGTTAAAGAAGGTTTTGCTGTCATCGCAATTGATCACTCTCAAAATTGAGGAAAGGCCCACTTAATTAAATTAAGTTGCAGATCAACACCATAACAGACCATTCTTTTGGCCCACCGAGACGGATACCGTCAGAGCTAAGCACAACAAGTGGGCAATATTATAACTGAAATAGATCTATTAATAAATAGATCATTGTTGGCTTTGAGCTTTCTTCTGAGCTGCGCTTTTCATATAGTTAATATATTATTTTTCTAGCATACGTTGAAATTCAGCTTCATCAAAATGATTGGGTCGTTCAATCAAAAAAGGACAATATTTTTTAGTATTTACTTTTCGTATGGATGAAAACATTTCGTCCAACATGTTTTGTATTTCTTATTTAAACATAGGATCAATTGATTGATCCATTTCAGTCTCTTGAAAGATGCTTACGCCATTATACTTGATATCTTTTCCTGCTTTTACAGTATTCAGCAGCTTCTGTCTCACAACTAAATAAGCTTGCTCCAGTTCAACATTCATCTGTGATTGATTTTCTCTACAAAAATTTAACATGGGCTGCAATGACATTAATGGTATTTTTTCAACAATATCTCAATTTGTTCTCATGTTTAGGTCTTCATTTTCAAGGCTGATATTACTATAACCCACAGAAAAATAGATATTTTTTATTATCTTTATAACTTTATTCTCTAATATATTTAATATAAAAAAGTGTTCAACTGTGTTTAGACATTTACAAAAGCTAAGTTCAGAACTTAGCTTTTGTAAATTTTATTATTCATCCGTACTTTGTTTCGCCCAATAATTAGCAATAATTCCACACACCATCAGCTGAATTTGATGAAAAATCATAATCGGTAGAACGATCATCCCCAAAGGCTGGCCAATAAAGAGGATCTGTGCCATTGGGACACCGCTAGCTAAAGTCTTTTTAGAGCCGCAGAAAAAAATTGTTTTCTGATCAGCACGGTTAAAGCCTAACCAACGTGGCAGAAATAATCCCAAAAGCATAACAATCGTCAGTAACACTGAACAAACGACAATCAGAATCAGCAGTGTACTCAGGCTGACTTCTTGCCATAAACCCGCCACCACAGCACCACTAAAAGCACCATACACCACCATTAAAATCGAGCCCTGATCAAATGCTTTAACGATGCTCGGCATCTTTTGCATATACGGGAAAACATAAGGTCTGAGTATTTGGCCTAGCACAAAAGGCACCAAAAGCAATAAGGTAATTTGAAGAATAGAGGATGTTGGGTCAAAACCATGTTCTGACTTGCCTAAAATAAAAAAGGCCACCATTACAGGAGTAATAAACATCCCGATCAAATTTGAAAATGATGCACTACAAACCGCCCCCGCCACATTCCCTTGCGCAACCGAAGTAAACGCAATAGAAGACTGCACTGTCGACGGCAAAAAGCACATAAACAAAAATCCCCAGTACAATTCTTGCCCAAGTAGTGGCACCAATACAGGTTTTGCCAGTAAACCTAAAATAGGAAAAAGAATAAAGGTAAAGGCAAACACCAAAGCATGCAGTTTCCAGTGCATCATGCCCTGAATCACTGCTTCACGGGATAACTTAGCACCATGTAAAAAGAATAATATGGCAATCGCAACCGTCGTAAGTACGCTAAATACACCTGCAGCCTGACCAGAAATTGGAGCAAAGCTAGCTAAGAGCACCATAACAAAGAGTAATAGCGTAAACCGATCAAATGCCAATAATTTCAACATACCAACATCCTGTCATTCCTCTAAAAATGAAAAAGCCCAGCGACTCATTTACCTTTGGGTAAATTCATCTTACTGAGCTATATAAATAAAGCTAGCATTTACAGGATATGTTCAATATTTTTTTAATTAATACTGAAAATTTTTCTCTGTTCATTGCCGAGCCACCGCTTAATTATTACGCGCATTGTTATCTTGCTGAATGAGTTCAATTTTATAGCCATCTGGATCTTCAACAAATGCAATCACCGTAACTCCACCTTTCATTGGACCTGCTTCTCGCACGACATTGCCACCGCGTGCTTTGATTTCCTCACAAGCTTTATATGCATCATCTACAGCAATAGCTATGTGGCCATAAGCATTGCCCAATTCATAACTATCCGTATCCCAGTTATGTGTCAGCTCTAAAACTGTATGATTGTCTTCATCGCCATAACCCACAAATGCCAAAGTAAAACGACCTTCTTCATAATCTCGCTTACGAAGTAAAGTCATACCAAGCACTTCAGTATAGAACGCCAAAGATTGTTCTAAATTGCCTACACGTAGCATGGTATGTAACATGCGCATTGGAATTACCTCTTGATTTTGTTTCAGCCACCCAATATAGGCAATGCTGCTCTATATTTCAAATCTCAGCCATAAAAAAGTAGCCACAATGACTACTTTCTCATTTCGATATAAATAGATGCTTTAACTTTGTTCAGCAGCATGCTCACGTAGAAGTTTCGCCACCCAAACCACCAAAATTAAAATAGGTATGCCAATCAGTGTCGTCATCAAGAAAAAATTTGGATAGCCAATATTCGACACAATCGTCCCTGAGTATCCACCTAAAATTTTAGGTGTTAATGTCATCAAGGAACTAAAAATTGCATATTGAACAGCAGTAAAAGACACACTGGTTAAGCTTGACAAGAATGCAATAAATGCAGCACCTGCTAAACCTGATGCCAAGTTGTCGACAATAATCGCAAAATAGAGCCATTTTGAACTATATTCTTTAATCACCTTTCCTTTAACTTCTAACTGCCCATCAACCACTTTGTTCAAGTTGATTGGTTGAAGATCAACATCTAAAGTCGAAGAGTTCACAGAAGCAGTGTCCACGTTGTAGCTTAATGTAGCCTCTTGCAGTACGCGCTTATTTTGCATCAATGTGGCATTCAGCTTTTTAGAGTTTGAATCAAGAAGCTGTTTTGCAGGAATAGCTGCACTAAACACACCGTCTTTGTCTAACTTTGCATCAAAGCTTTGACCATCTAAGTTCAATTGAATACTCTGGTTTTCAGCCAGTGTCGCAAGGTATTGACCTCGTACCACAATGCTTCCTTCAGCCTCTCGTTGATTAATCAAATTATCAGCCGTGATCGGAAGCAACAGCAATGCCGTAGATGCAGCTGTTTGGCTGATATATGGCAATGTGACCGAAATAGGCTGTGAAGTACCATTCTGAAAACTTGCGGTTGCAGTTAGACTTTCATTTGCCTGAAGCTGCTCAACAGGAACCTTAATTTTCCATGCACCTGTCTCATCTACTTGGGCTGTGAAACTTTGCTCACCGACATGAATCACCACATCATTTAAAGGCTGGCCTGATTTGACCAAACCAATAAAGATAAGATTGGTCGAACTGGCCAAGATTGCTCCGACAAACATCAATTTCATGATGTTCATGCGCTGCGCCAGTAGTCCTCCTAAAAAGCCACCAACCAAACTAAAAATCACCCCATACACTTTTACAGCTTCAGCAATCTGCTCTTTGGTGAAATTTAAGTCTTGATAAAAGACATTCGAGATCACACCTGCAATGATGTCGGAAATACGATAAAAACCAATCAACAATAGCAATACCAACGCCAACTTTACGCCATAACGCTTGAAAAAGTCGGCAACAGGGTTGACCCATGTTTCATAAGCCATTTGTTTGTTCACAGCGCCCATTTTTACTAGGCTTGAACCCACAAAGAAAGCCACAGCACCAGAGCCAATAAAACGTATAGCTTCAAAACAAAACAGTGCAAAACTATCTTTGATCGACCAAAGCTGAATCAGCATTTCTGTAAGCTTGCCAGAGTAAATATAACTCAGTACAAAACTTACCACAGACACAAAGAAAACCGCCACCAAACGGTAATAATCGACCCGTTTATATTCTTTACGCACCCGATCCACTTGTGGTTCACGTATACATAAAGTGGTTACAATTCCGACCAGCATGACCGCAGCCATTGCCAAATAGGTCCACTTCCACGCCTCATAAATATAGTTGCCTTTGGCTGTACCCAAATAAGCCGCTAAAAATAACGCACCCGCGCCCGCAACGATCATGCCGATGCGGTAGCCTGCGTTATAAGTCGAAGCCAATACCGTTTGCATTTGCGTTTCTGCTAGCTCAATACGATAGGCATCAATCACAATATCTTGTGTTGCAGCAGAAAAACCTAAAAGCACAGCACCCGCAGCCATTTGGTAAAGATAGCTCTGACCAAGAGATGGATCTGAAAAGGCCATAATACAAATCGCACAAATAATTAAAATTTGTGCGATTAATAACCATGCACGGCGACGTCCTAACAGTTTAGTCAGCCCTGGTACGGGTAACTCATCTATCAAAGGTGCCCAAACAAATTTGAAGGAATAACCCAACGCTGCCCAACTAAAAAAAGTCACAGCACTTTTATCAATACCTGCTTCACCTAACCATAATGATAAGCTAGAGAAAATTAACAGGATTGGGATACCTGCTGAGAAACCCAAAAACAGCATGATCAACGCACGGCGATCTAAAAATGCAGTAAAAGCGGATTTCCATCCTGAAGATTGTGTTGTCATTACATTTTTGTTGTCTTAAAACCAATGTTGCTATTCAAACCCTTAATACAATTTGTTTCAACCTGATTTATAAAATCAATGTTCTATTTTTGTCGACAAAGACTGCGACTTTGCTTGATCTTTTACCCTAAACCTGTATACCTTTAAGTTTCTAACGCAATCTTTAGTTTCGGATTTCAAAGTGACCCAAAAACACGATCAAATGAACTCTTCTTTATCTGCAAATATCCAATTAAATCCCCCAGAAACTCTAGAAAACAACCTTAGTTCAGCATTTGACCAACCCGAAATTCAAACGACTTTAGCAAAGACTCAACTTCAAGCAGAGCAACTGACGCATAGCCCTGCTCTGGATAAGATTCCAGCCTCAACGCGTCGTATTAAACCGCTCAATAATTTTTTAGGGCAAGACCGTGCACGTGCTTCAGTTGAAGCAGGCATTTCCTTACCTTATTCTGGCTATAACATCTTTGCCGTAGGTACAGCTGGCTTGGGCAAGCGCACCATGGTCAAGCGTTTACTACAGCAACACGCCAAGAATATGCCGACACCAAACGATTGGGTTTACGTCTATAATTTTAAAAGTCCACGTCAACCGATTGCTTTAGAGCTCCCTGCAGGTCAGGCGGTAAAATTTCAAACCATGTTGCATCAAACATGGCAAACCACACTAAAACAACTTGAACGTCGTTTTACTGCTGAAACCTACCACAACCGTATAGAAGCCATTCGCCAACAAACGGGTGATGTTCAGCAACAAGCTTTGATTGAACTAACCAAAGAAGGTGAAGAGCTCGATCTGAAACTGGTGTCTCGCAATGATGAGCACTGCTTTATTCCCGTCCAATATGTAGACGATAAAGTCTTAGAAATGACACAAGCTGACATTAACGCACTCAGCTCTAAAGAACGCTCTGAAATTAATGCCAATATCCGCCATATGGATAAAAAACTTGAACGTTTGGGTATGCATTTAGGTGACTTGGAAGATGATGCCCGCGATAAAGTTCAAGTATTAAACCGTGATATTGCCAAGCAAGTTTTATTGCCTAAAGTCGAACAGTTACTCACTAAGTTTGCTGAAGTTGAAGGCTTAAAAGACTATTTAAAACATTATGCCGAAGATATTATTAACAATGTTGAAATAGTCTTAGAACAAGAGGAAGACGATTTTAGCCCAGGTCTATTCAGCCGTATTCCCTCACGTTACCAAGCCAATGTCATTGTGTCGCATAAGCCTAATGCTGGCGCACCAGTTATTTTTGAAGATTTCCCAACCCATTACAATTTACTTGGTCACGTAGAGCAACTGACTCAACATGGCACCATTACTACAGACTTTACCTTAATCCGCCCGGGCACATTACATAAAGCCAATGGTGGTTTCTTAATGCTCGAAGCAGAACAACTGCTTGAACAACCTTATGCATGGCAGGGTTTAAAGCGTGCGTTAAAGTCAGGTCAGTTAAAACTATCCTCCTTGGAACACATGTTAACGCTTACGGGGAGTATTTCAATTGAACCAGAGTCGATTCCACTGAACTTGAAAGTGGTGCTTCTTGCTGAACCTGAAATTTACTATGAAATACTCGAGGTCGAGCCAGAACTAGGCAGCGTTTTTAAAATTCGTGCCGATTTTACCGACACGCTACAGCGTAATGAAACCAATGAACAAGCCTATATGCAGCTCATTGCAGACTATGTCCAAGCCGATAAACTCCTCCCCTTTGACCGCTCTGCTCTATCAGCACTGTTGACCGATTCGAGCCGCCAAGCTGAAGATCAAAGCTCACTATCCTTACATGCCCTCACTTTGGGGGATTTGATCCGTGAAGCCCATCACCATGCATTTCAAGCGGGTGATAAAATCGTTTCGGATCAACACATTAATATGGCATTAGACCATCGCAAATATCGCTTAGGCTATTTACGTGAGCTCTATTGGCAGGATTTGTCACGTGGTACGCAGCTCATCGAAACACGTGGACACCGTCTCGGTCAAATTAATGCACTTTCGGTCATTCACTATGCAGATGTTGAGTTTGGCTTACCATCACGTCTAACAGCGTCTGTGTATCAAGGTGGCGGCGATATTCTAGATATCGAACGTAGTGTTGAGCTCGGTGGCTCTCTGCATGCCAAAGGCGTGTTACTTATGTCATCATTCTTAAAAGCACATTTCGGTCGTGAACAAACTCTGCATTTCTCTGCAGCACTTGCCTTTGAACAAAGTTATGGTCAAGTCGATGGTGACAGTGCTACGGTTGCAGAACTCTCTGCTTTAATCTCAGCAATTAGCCAACTGCCGATTGATCAATCTTGGGCGATTACAGGCTCAATGAACCAATTGGGTCAAGTTCAACCGATTGGTGGCGTCAATGCAAAAATTGAAGGTTTCTTCGATGCATGCAAACTGCAAGGTTTAACTGGTAAACAAGGTGTGATTATTCCGCGTCAGAATATGCAGCATTTAATGTTACGTAAAGATGTCATTGAAGCGGTTTCAAATGGCCAATTCCACATTCATGCTATAGACACGATTGATCAAGCACTTGAGCTACTTATGGCTCGACCAGTCGGCACTTTAGACAAAAAAGGACGCTACACCAAGAAGTCTATTTATGCGGCGGTGATGGATCAGCTAGATTATTGGCAAGCCATTGAAGATGGTGCTGAGTTTGAAGAAGAGCCGAAGAAAAAGAAAAAAAAGAAGAAAGACAAAAAAAAGACAAAAGCTGAAAAGAAGACAGTTGCAACTGAAAACGCAGTGGAACAATCTCCTGAAAGCGAAAGTACTGTAACTACAGCGGATTAACCCCTTCCCTCAAACAAAAAAAGCGCCTCAACGGCGCTTTTTTTACAACTGAAGATTAAGCTTCAGGTGCTGGACTATACTGTTCAACTAAAGGTTGTAATTCACCTTTTTGGAACATGTCTAAAATAATATCACTACCACCGATCAACTCACCGTTGATCCATAACTGTGGGAATGTAGGCCAGTTTGCAATTTGTGGTAACAAAGCACGAATATCTGGATTTTCAAGAATATTCACATAAGCAAACGGACGACCAATTTGACTAAGCGCTTCTACAGCACGTGCAGAGAAACCACATTGTGGAAACTGTGGGGTGCCTTTCATATAAAGAAGTACAGCGTGTTTTGCAATTTGGTCACGAATTAACGCTTCGGTATCGCGTGCTTGTTCAGTCATTGATCAATCCTCAACTAATCTAACCCGCATTATACCCAAAACGTAGAAAAACAGTATGCCTAAAGCAATATTTCGACTTTTATTTAGATTTAGGCTTTAAAACTACAAGCATAATTGCTTAATATTGGATTTCACTTACCCTCTAACAGATAAGAGTTAGTCATGAATAACATTACCCTTGCTCCTGTACAAACTGATCAACCCTCTCATTTGATGCCCGTATTTGGCCGTCAGCCGATCAGCTTTGTCCGAGGCCGAGGGTCTTATCTTTATACAGCGGATGGTACTGAATACTTCGATGCACTAACAGGCATTGCGGTTTGTGGTTTAGGTCACGCACATCCTGTTATTGCAGAAGCAATTGCAGAACAAGCTGCAACGCTCATTCATACCAGTAATTTGTTTGAAGTGCCTTGGCAAACAGCAGCCGCACAGAAACTTGCTGAAGTTGCTGGCATGGAGGAAGTATTCTTTTCAAACAGTGGTGCAGAATCCAATGAGGGTGCAATCAAAATTGCCCGTAAATTTGGTTACATGCAAGGCATTGCCAACCCCAAAATCATTGTCGCAGAACACTCTTTCCATGGTCGTACTATGGCGACCCTATCAGCAACAGGCAATAAAAAAGTCCAAGAAGGCTTTGGCCCATTGGTTGAAGGTTTTATTCGTGTCCCATTCGGCGACATTGAAGCCATTGAAGAAGCAGCAATTCATCATCCAGACATTGTCGCGATCTTTGTCGAGCCAATTCAGGGCGAAGGTGGAGTCAATACTGCTCCACAAGGCTTTAGCTATTTGGAAGAGATTCGTCAGATCTGTAATCAACACAACTGGCTGATGATGCTTGATGAAGTTCAAACAGGGAATGGCCGTACAGGTGAATACTTTGCCTACCAACACACTAACATCATTCCCGATGTACTTACCACAGCCAAAGGTTTAGGCAATGGTTTCCCGATTGGTGCAGTGATGACTCAAGGTCGTGGTGTAGGCGTACTAACTGCAGGTAACCACGGTTCAACATATAGTGGTTCAGCATTGGCTTCTCGTGTGGTGTATACCATCATCGACATTATGCAGAAAGAAAACATTGTACAAAATGCAGCTGAACAAGGCGCTTACATCGTAGAACAACTGCGTAAGCAACTTGCCGATCAAAATGTGATTGTCCGTGGCTTTGGTTTAATGATTGGTATTGAACTACCAAAAGCATGTGGTGACTTGGTCAACATCGCTCGTGATGAATATCACACCATTATTAACGTCACTGCGGGTTCTGTGGTGCGTTTACTACCGACGTTGAACATTAGCAAAGAACAGGCGGATCAATTGATTGAGCGTCTAGTGAAAATGATTAAAGCTTACTTGGCTTAAGACAAAAAAATCTGGTTCTAAAATTGCTTTAGGCACATTTTGGAACCAGACTTTTAAGATGAATTGGCTAACTAAAAATTAAAGTTTTGGATCACGTATTTGAACCAAATTTGCATTGGTTTTAGTTAAGGTTTCCATCACTTTATTCATGACAGCTGGTACTAAGGCATCTGCCATTTGCGCGGCCTGTAAACCTAATTTTTCACCCAAAGTTGGTTTCTTACGTGTTGAGATGATATACGTATCATGATCTGCCAATAAACTTAATAGATAAGCATCTGAAGTTTGTAACTGATCGACCAAATTCAAATCTAAGGCATCTTGACCATACCAATGCTCACCCGTCGCCACTTTTTCAACATTGAGTTGTGGACGGTATTTTTCGACAAAGTGCTTAAACAGCACATGCGTCTGTTGTAACTCTTCTTCAAACTTCGCCTTACCTTCTGCTGTATTTTCACCAAACATCGTCACTGTACGTTTATATTGGCCTGCTGTGTACAGTTCAAAATCAATATTGTGCTCTTTCAATAAACGATTAAAGTTAGGCACTTGCGCGACTACACCAATTGAACCAACAACCGCAAAAGGGGCAGCAATAATCTGATTGGCGATACATGCCATCATATAACCGCCACTTGCTGCAACTTTATCGACACAGATAGTGAGGTTGAAACCCGCATCACGTAACCGCACTAATTGAGCAGCAGCCAAACCATATCCATGCACCATACCGCCTGGGCTCTCTAAGCGCACCACAACACGATCACGCCCTGCTTTGGCTGTCGCTAGAATCAAGGTGATTTCTTCTCGTAATGTCTCTACCGCAGATGCAGCGGTATCCCCCTTAAAGTCCAAAATATAAATTTTCTGATTAGCTTTCTTACGGTGACGAGCCTCTTTTGCTAACTGTTGCGTCAATTGTAATAGTTCAAGCTTAGATGCTGTTGTTTGCGCAATTTTTTTACGTTGTTCATTAATACGCGCGTTTAAATGTGTAATTCGAATTTCAACGGGAAGTTTCGGTAAATGAAATAACATAGAAATTATATTCTCTAAAATAATACATCGGTATATGACCTAGATTAGGTCAATGGCATTTTTTTTCAATAGCCATTTTTTGTTTTATTCTGTAATGCATTATCTTTTACATTTAATCATTTATAAGATGAGTCAATCTCGTAGACAGCACACCTGCTCACCTATTGTCTACTATGACTCTAATACACAATGCCCATTATCATGGCTGTTTAATCAGCAAACTAAATGCTCGTTCATAAAAAAACAGAGCACTTAGGCTCTGTTTTTTTTAAATATTTCAAATTAACCAAAACGACCAGTAATATAGGCTTCGGTTAGCTGATGATCTGGCTGAGTGAAGACTTTCTCGGTTGAGTTCACTTCAATCAAGTCACCTAAATGGAAGTAAGCGGTACGGTCTGATACACGTGCCGCCTGCTGCATTGAGTGCGTCACAATAGCAATCGTATACTGCGTTGAAAGCTCAGAAATTAGCTCTTCTACTTTCGCTGTTGCAATCGGGTCAAGCGCTGAACATGGCTCATCCATCAAAATCACTTCAGGACTCACTGCAATCGTACGCGCAATACATAAACGTTGTTGCTGACCACCAGACAAGCCTGTGCCCGGTTGGTTTAGACGATCTTTAACTTCATCCCAAAGACCTGCTTTACGCAAGCTGTTTTCTACAATTTCTTCTAAGTCATACTTATCACGTGCTAAACCGTGTAGTTTAGGACCATAAGCCACGTTGTCAAAAATGGACTTTGGGAATGGGTTTGGTTTTTGAAATACCATACCGACTTGAGCGCGAAGCAATACCACATCGAGGTTTGGGTCATAGATATCTTGATTATCCAACATCACTTTGCCCGTCACACGACAGCTATCAATCGTGTCATTCATACGGTTCAACGTACGTAAGAAGGTCGATTTACCACAACCTGATGGCCCGATAAATGCAATCACTTCATTTTCGTAAATGTTCAGATCAATCCCTTTAATTGCCTCAGCTTCGCCATAGTAAACATGCACATCTGACGTGCTGAGTTTGATTTGGCCTTGTGCTTGATCTTTCTTAGCAGAAGCAGGTGTTTCGAACTGCGACACAAATGAAGTACCCTGCTGACCATTTGTCGGATTTGGGTTTGTAAATTGAGTGTGTTCTTGATTCACTGTCTGATCCTGATCTAAGGAGTTTTTAACAACGGTATTCATATTTTGCCCTCACTTACCAGCGGACTTCAAATTTCTTACGTAACCAAATTGCAATACTGTTGAGTCCAATCATCATTGCAAGGAGGACAATAATTGCTGCGGCAGTACGACCTTCAAAGAAGTTCCGTAATTCATTCCCTTGCCATAAATAAACTTGTACAGGTAAAGCAGTTGCCTGGTCAAACGGCGTTGCAGGTACACTTGCAACGAATGCGCTCATCCCAATTAACAATAATGGTGCAGTCTCACCCAAAGCATGAGCAATACCAATAATTGAACCTGTCATAATACCTGGTAGAGCTAATGGAACAACATGATGAAATACGGTTTGTACACGCGATGCACCAAGCCCTAATGCAGCCTGACGAATTGAAGGTGGTACTGCTTTCAACGATGCCCGTGTCGTAATAATCACCGTTGGTAAAGTCATTAAGCTCAGTACCAAACCGCCGACTAGGGGTGCAGAAAGCGGTAAATGCATCCAGCCAATAAAGATCGCAGCACCCAGTAAACCAAAGACAATAGATGGTACAGCTGCAAGGTTGTTAATGTTGACTTCAATGACATCAGTAATCCAGTTCTTTGGCGCAAATTCTTCAAGGTAAATCGCTGATGCCACACCGATTGGAATCGAAATAATGATCACGATTAACATCATGAACAATGATCCCATAAATGCCCCCGCTAAACCTGAAGTTGCAGGAGAACTACGTGAATCTGGACTAACAAAGATGTTGGTATTAAAGGTATTTTCCATCACACCTGAAGCTTTCATTTGGTCTGCAATTTGACGTACTTCTGGGCTCAGCTGTTGTTGCTCATCTGGTAAAGCACGGTCAATGTTCCCTGCGAGCCACACATCCACATTGGCATCGGCAAGGATTTTAATATCCTCTTTTTTACCAATGAGTGTTGGATCCTTCATCACCATATCTCGTAAGCGATATGCCTCCGAACTGGTATAGATAGATGCTAAATCATCACGCTTGCTTGCAAGTGCTGGATCTTTTGCAATCATCGCATTCACAATGAGCGCATCCCAATCAACCATCCCCACTTCAGTCTGCCAAGCAATAAAACGCTCTTCAAACTGCGCTGGAGATTCACCTGCACGCTGCACTGGTTTTGCCCCAGTGGTAATAATAGCCGGATCAAAGTACACAGGTAGGTTCATACTACTTTGCCAAAAAGCAGGTAGACCTTTAGACAAAATACTACCGAAAAGAAGTGCGACAAAAAGTAAACCCGTAATAACCGCTGAGAAACCCAAGAAACGAAATAACTTTTCTTTACGGTGACGTTTAGCCAAAGAATTACTGATCGTTTGCTTACGCTTTTCTCGCAATTCTGCCGCAAGTTGTGGATCAAAAACTTGATCTGCTGTGCTATTAGAAGTCGTCATTAGTCGTATTGCTCACGATATTTACGCACGATGTACAGCGCAATAATGTTTAAACCTAAAGTGATTACAAACAAAGTTAAACCAAGTGCGAATGCTACCAAGGCTTGAGGGCTGGCAAAATCCGTATCACCCGTAAGTTGTTTAACAATCGTTACCGTTACTGTTGAAACTGCTTCAAATGGATTGGCATGTAGTAACGGACTGTTTCCTGCTGCTAACACTACAATCATGGTCTCACCAACCGCACGTGAGACAGCAAGTAAAAATGCCCCTGTAATCCCTGGTAATGCTGCTGGCAATACTACTTGGCGGATCGTTTCAGACTTTGTCGCACCCAACCCCAATGAACCATCTCGCAGTGCACGCGGAACTTGAGTGATAATGTCATCTGAAAGTGATGAAACAAAAGGAATGATCATGATTCCCATCACAAAGCCTGCAGTAAGTGCACTGGTTGTATTGATTTCAATGCCAACCACCTCACCGACCATTTTAAAGAATGGACCAATCACCATCAGTGCAAAAACACCATAAACGATGGTTGGAATCCCTGCGAGAACTTCAATGGTTGGTTTTGCCCAAGCACGGAAACTTGGAGGCGCATATTCAGCCAAGTAGATAGCAATCATCAGACCTACAGGAACTGCAACCAAAAGAGCAATACCGCTCACCATAAGCGTGCCCCAAAGTAATGGCAGCAAACCATAGCTTCCTTCTGCATTACCAGATGTACTAAAACCTGGATTCCATTCTGTGCCGAAGAAAAAGTCAAGTGGACTCACAAAGTGGAAGAATCGCATTGCTTCACTAAACATCGACATGACAATACCGATGGTCGTTAGGATCGCAACACCCGAACACAATGCAAGTGCAATATTGATGGTCTTTTCAACTTGGTTACGTGCACGGAATTGGGTTCCAATACGTTTTTTTGCAACCACTAGACCTGCTAATGCAGCACAAATCACCACGGCTATTTTTGCAAATGTACCAATACTTTGAAACTTAGCCAGTTGCTCAGCAGCAGCAAGTTCATACGCTGCTGGTGTATCGGTTACACCGAAACCTGATGCAATCGCTTCTACACGATTGATCAACACATCTGTACTTGCTGCATCTAAGGTTGCAGCAACTTGTGCTGGCACATGGTTTAACACCACATGATTCAAAATGTTTGGTTCAACAATATTCCAAACAATCAAAATTAAAAAAGCAGGGATACCACACCACAAAGCCACCAACGCACCGTAATAACCCGGACGCGAGTGTAATTTTGCAGAATTATTTCCCTTACCTGCTAAGTTACGGCTCTTGCTTAAGCCAATTTGGTAGGCTATGGCAATCAGTGCCAATAACACACCTATTAGTAGCAGATTCATGTATTCTCCACGGTTCTTTCAATTTTCATTATTTGAAAAAACTTGATCCTAGTAAAAAAAGCCAAAGGTAGGACTTGCCTACCGTTGACTGTTTCTATGCTAATTACTTAACGGCTTTGCCTGCTTTAAAGTTCGCAAGCACTGCTGCACGTTCTTTGTCTGACATTGGAATCAAACCAGCACGCTCAAGCTTTGAACCTTTTCCTGAAACTTTTTTGCTGATGAAGTATTCAGTATATTCTTTCAAGCCTTTGATTGATTTTAAGTGCTCACCTTTCACGTAGAAGAAGAGTGGGCGAGAAACTGGGTATGAACCGTTCAAGATTGTTTTTTCAGATGGCGCAACATTATTTACTGTCGCTACACGTAACTTGTCGCGGTTTTGGTCATAGAAACCAAGACCAAACACACCTACAGCATTTGGAGATGTTTTTAAACGTGCAAGCGTTTCAGTGTAGTCGCCCGCAATTTCGATCACTTTGCCATCTTTACGGAAAGTTGAACACGCTTTCTTTTGTGCATCTTTATCCATTGCTTTGATTGCTGCGTAAGTTTCGCAACCTGCATCAACCATTTTTTCTTGGAATACTTCACGTGTACCGTGGTTTGAAGCAGGAATCACTAAAGTGATGGCTTCATTTGGAAGGCTTTTGTCAATTTGATTCCAACGTGTATATGGGTTTGCTACCATTTTACCGTTAGATGGCAATTGAGCTGCTAAAGCTGCATATACGTGCTGTGGACGTAATTTATAAGCTGCTTTGTTTGCATTCGATGCAAACACAATACCGTCGTAACCAACTTTGATTTCTAGAATTTGGTTTACGCCTGCTTTCTTACAAGCAGCCAACTCTGTATCTTTAATTTTACGAGATGCGTTTGCAATATCAATTGTATTATCACCCACACCGTTACAGAATTGCTTTAAACCACCTGAAGTACCACCTGAACCTACAACTGGTGCTTTAAATTGTGGGAAAGTATTACCAAACTCTTCAGCAACAATACTTGCATATGGTAAAACTGTTGAAGAACCAGCAATTTGTATTGTGTCACGAGCTGCATTTGCCGTGGTTGCTACAGCTGCCCCAGAAACAACTACTGCAAGTGCGATATGGTTTAAGCGCATATTTGTTATCTCACATATTAAACATTTTGGAGTACGCCACTTTTTTATTCAGTCTTGTACTTTTTTGGATAACTGCATTTTGATTTCAGAATATGACAAGCAAGTTACAGCATTGTGACACTTTCATGATGTTTAGTTTTATTTGTCCATGATTCGTTACACTTTGTTCACCTTTTACTTGCTTTAAACGGCTTGGGAAATACGGATTATTAATGATATTCTGCGTCGAAACATTGCCACAACTATCCATAAAAATATTTAAAATCAATAATTAATAGAAATACAGTACATTTTTAATTTTCTATATTTTAGACTTTACTCCTATTGCTAGAATGATAAACCTACAGCAATTCACCCTCATAGAGCACAGAAATTAACCGCAGATAAATGACAAAAATTTTAGCCATATTGAAAAAATAGACCATCATTTATGTTCTTTTCTCCCTCACATATCTTATTTATGACGGACAAAATGACAGCCCTACCATTAACAGTCACATCATTTTTTATTTCTTCACCACAGGTCTTTCTATTTTTTAGAAAAACTTGTCCGAATAATTTAAATTTCAGAGAACAGTTCTTTGTCCTATATTTTGTAAAAGACAGCGCAAAGAAATGAATATGAATAGCAAAACAATCCGTACTTTTGACCCAGATCTTCCTATTCACCTGACATTTGAGGAACAGGACTGGCACATTTTGGCTGAATACTGGTATCCCATTGCTTTAGTGAGTGACTTAACGGAACAACCAACTTCAACTCTGCTTTTAGACATGCCATTGGTCATGTATAAAATGGGAGATGAAATCATTGTGGCAAAGGATGCCTGCCCCCATCGTGGCGTCCCTTTGAGTTTGGGCAAGAATGACGGACAAGGTGTCGTCTGCCGCTATCATGGCTTACGCTTTGGACATGAGGGCAAATGCAATCGCATCCCCGCCCATCCCGAACACAAGATATCGGAGCGCTTTAACCTCAAAACCTATGCGCATGTAGAGCGTTATGGCTTACTGTGGTGCTCTCTCAAAGCAGAAATAGGCAGCATACCCCATATTCCTGACATGCCCCATTGGGATGAAATGGAGTTTCAACAACTGGTATGTCCACCTGTAGACATCCAATGCTTCGCAGGTCGTCAACTGGAAGGCTTTATTGATGTAGCGCATTTTGCATGGGTACATCCCGATACGTTTGGTGACCCAGACGATGCTGAAGTGCCTGATTATAAAACCACTGAAACTGCGAATGGTTTTAGTGCCGACTATATAAGCAGTGTAGGACGCTATCCAATTGGAGAAGTGCAACGTGGCGAAGCAGGCTTCCAGTGGCTCAGGCATTTTGAGGTTCATCTCCCCTTTACAGCCACTTTAACCATTCATTTTCCACACGGGACACGACAAGTGATCATGAACGCGGCTTCACCCATGTCCGCACGCCAAACACGCCTTTTCGCACCTATTTGCCGTGATTATGACAAAGACCTACCTGTAGAAGATGCTTATGCTTTTAACTTAAAAATCTTTGAAGAAGACCGCCTAATTGTTGAAAACCAAAAACCTGAATACTTGCCATTAGACCTGAGTATTGAAGCCCATTTTCCTGCGGATCGCAGTTCCAGCATGTATCGAAAATTACTCAGAAAAAAAGGATTTAGCCCATTATTTGCAGCTTAAAAGTGATCAATACATGCCTCAATCTTAGACTGAGTTAACTTAGCTGACTTGCTGTATACATGCTATTAGGTAGCATTGGGGGATAGGACATTCCTCCAATGCTGCCTACATAGGATGTTGCTACTTTTGATCGCTAGAAACGCAAGCACGACTTTTACAATCTAATTCCTCTTCCCAAAAGCGCATAACTTCAGAAATAGCTTCATGTAGAAATCGACACCCGACATATTCGCCATTTATTTCAATTTCTTGTTCAAACTGGATAAAAACAAAATTCGACTCTGCAAACATGCCATCAAATCCATCAACAAATAGGCCCTCATTTTGCTCTGCTTTTATTTGCTCTGTAGAATGAATACTTTTTGGAATATTTGTATCGCTTTTAGATTCTCTCAGTATTCCATGCTTAGTTGCATTACAAACATCACGGATCAATGCTACTTCTGAACAAATACTATAAATTTCTTCTTTCAACAATTTTTCTGTAATAGACCATTCCGTATTTTTATTTAGATAAATTGCCCAATAATCTCACATATGATCTAAAACAATAGCAGCAATTCTACCTTTTCGCAGATCATGCTTATATTCAAAGAAATCTTGCACCATTGGTTACACAATATTTAGCCAATAGTCGAATATATATTCATTTTTATTCATATCTTTTCTTAAAATAGTATTTTCAAAGAAATTATGCCGTAAAAAAGGGAGCTCATGAGAGCTCCCTTTTTTACACAAACAATCGTTTAAGCAATTGCAGGTATATAGGTTCCATCTGCGATTGGACCTTTGATACGATCCGCTTCTGCAAGCACAAGGCCAAGCAGGTTCTTCACGTTATCTAAAGTCGCAACTGGGCTTAAAGTCGTCATTTTCAATGATTGATTTTGACCTACTTTAGTAACGCCAATATTCGCTTCACCACGTGCAAACAATTCATCTGCAACGTTTTGGTTTAAGGTATCAAGCAATTCTACTGGGTAGTCTGCTGGAACCACACGGAACAATACAGATGCAAATTGTGGATCAACCAACATCTCTAAACCCGCAGTTGCATTGATATAATCAGCAACGTCACGGGTCAGTGTTACACCGTGGTCAATCATAGAACCATAAAGCTCTTCACCTAGTGCTTCAACAGTCATCCAAAGTTTCAACGCATCAAAACGACGAGTTGTTTGAAGTGACTTAGACACCAAGTTTGGCACGCCATGCTCTTCGTCATAAGCAGAGTTTAAATACTCAGCTTCGTAGTGCATGAAACGATAGTTCGCTTCATCTTTTAACAAGAACGCACCACAAGAGATGGTTTGGAAGTAATGCTTATGGAAATCCAGCGTAATGGAGTCTGAAAGCTCGATCCCATCCAACATATCACGGTGATTGTTCGATAAGATTAAAGCACCACCCCATGCTGCGTCGATATGCATCCACGCACCATATTTGTTGGTGATTTCACGAATTTTCTTGAGTGGATCAATCGCACCTGCATCGGTTGTACCCGCAGTTGCAACCACACATGCCACGATTTTACCTTCAGCTTGAAGGTGCGCCATGGTTTTTTCAAGTGCATCCACATCCATCTGCGCGTTTTCGTTCACAGGAACGGTCACAACAGATTGGAAACCCATGCCCATCATCGCCATGTTCTTTTGCACAGAAAAGTGTGCATTTTCAGAACAAATAACTTTGACGTTACGCATCGCATCGCCTGGCACACCATCACGCTGTACAGACCACGGATTACCGTTTTCATCTTTCCAGTTTTTCGCGATACATGCATCACGTGCAAGCAGTACACCCATCAAGTTTGACTGTGTGCCACCAGAAGTGAATACGCCTGCTTGACCTGCGCCATAACCTACTTTTTGACGAAGCCAATCAATCAACTGTACTTCCATCAAAGAACCAGCAGGGCTTTGATCCCATGAGTCCATTGATTGGTTGGTTGCATTAATCAGCACTTCAGCAATTTGACTGGTGACCATGGTCGGACAGTGCAAATGTGCAAGCGAGTGTGGGTGATGGACTTTTAAGCTTTTATTTAAGAAAAGCTCAACCATACGTTCAAGTGACTTTTGTACACCCAAACCCTCTTTAGAAGGATTAAATGCAATCGCACTGCGAAGCTCTTTGATGCTACCGCCTGTGTACATCTTGTCGTTTTGCAACCATGCTGCAACTGCTTTAGTCGCTTGATCCATCGCTGACGAGTAGTCAGCAATAGATGCAGCATCATTGCAGAGTAACGCCTTACGGTGTTCTGCAAAATCAACCATGATTACGCGCCTCGAGTTGCAACAAGTGCTTCAGCAATTGCTTTCTTAAAGCGAACAATTACTTCTTCACATTCAGCTTGAGTGATAATAAGTGGGCAAAGTAAACGAATCACTGTACCGTTACGACCGCCTTTTTCTAACAATAACTTGTTGTTAAAGCATGCCGCTTGAATTGCTGCTGCCAATTGACCATCTGCAGGTAAAGACCCCATATGATCCGCTGGTTTACGCTCATCAACAATTTCAACACCAATCATCAAACCACGGCCACGCACGTTACCGATACATGGGAACTCTTGAGCCAGCTTTTTAAATTCAGCTTGTAAGAAATCACCACGTTCTTGCGCATTCTGCGCAAGGTTTTGTTCTTTGATGGTTTTGATGGTTGCAAGACCAGTACCCATCGCCAATTGGTTACCACGGAAAGTACCCGTGTGACCTGCTGGTTGCCATGCGTCGAACTTACGCTTAATGCCCAGTACAGCAAGCGGTAAGCTACCACCTACAGCTTTAGACATGACAACAACGTCAGGTTCAATACCTGCGTGTTCGAATGCGAACATCTTGCCTGAACGTGCAAAGCCTGCTTGAACTTCGTCAAGAATCAACACGATATTGTGTTTTTCAGTCACTTCGCGGATTTTTTTCAACCATTTAGTTGGCGCTGTTACCACACCACCTTCACCTTGAATTGCTTCAAGAATCACAGCAGCTGGTTTGGTTACACCACTTTCAACGTCTTCGATGAAATTTTCAAAGAAATACGTTAAAGCATCCACACCCGCTTCACCACCTAAACCAAGTGGGCAACGGTATTCATGCGGATACGGCATAAATTGAACGCCTGGCATCAAACCATTTACAGCATTTTTAGCAGACAAATTACCTGTCATAGCAAGCGAACCATGTGTCATACCATGGTAGCCACCAGAGAAGCTAATCACTGTACTACGACCCGTATAAGTCTTTGCTAATTTAATTGCTGCTTCCGTGCCATCTGCACCAGATGGACCACAGAACTGTAAACAATACTCTTCTTTACCACCAGGTAATTGCTCAAGTAATGCTTCAGTAAACGCATCTTTTAAAGGTGTCGTTAAATCCAAAGTATGTAATGGTAGACCGCTTGCAAGCGTATCTTGGATACTTTGAATTACCGCAGGATGATTATGGCCCAAAGCCAATGTTCCTGCCCCAGCTAAACAATCGAGGTACTCTGTACCTTCAACATCAGTAACCCAGCAACCTAATGCTTTGGCTATCGCTAACGGTAATTTACGTGGATAGCTACGAACATTGGATTCCATCTGACTTTGGCGAGTCAAATAGTATTCGTTAGTAGAATTAGTGGCAGGGTTTACAGAAGAAACGCTCATATCGAATTACCATCTCTGATATGGGTTGAAAGAAATAAGTCGGGTGACTTTTGGTCCTTTGACTCGGCGCTTTATAAAATCTAGTTAGATAGTGTTCAGATACTTCATAACTAGGAGGCGGATGATACAGAAATTTTCAATAAAATAAACAGCTTTTGGATATTATCTGTCATAAATTTACTAAAAAAATAGATCGTCCTAAACCATAGCTTAAATTATCATCTTACAGTGTGACAACGTAAAGAAAACCCGATGATTTTATTTATTTTTCAACTTTGCCAAAAAATAAAATAAAGTTCAGCTTAGATGAAAATTAAGCGATTGAAAAAATTAAATATATCTAGACTTTATTGAAAAATAATATGTACTCATTTTTACAATCGAACCACAATATTTTCGCAAATTCACCACAAATTGGCTTTAAGCTTTTTATAAATGTTGCAAAACTCCTCGTAAATAAAAAAGGAATAAAAATGCGTCAATTCTTCATCCCAGCCATCGCACTTAGCACTTTATTTAGCTCCGCAGTTTTTGCACAGTCAGATAACCAATTAAACTACAATATTGTCAACGTTCAGGCCGAAGCAACACGCCAAGTTTCCAATGATCTCATGAATGCAACGTTGTACATTGAACGCAGCAATAAGCAACCTGCTGAACTGGCTACTCAAATTACACAGTTGATGAATCAAGCCACTGCTTTAGCACGCAAATACCCAAGTGTAAAAGTCGAAACGGGCTCTCAAAGCACTTACCCAATTTATAATGATGACAACCAAAAGCTAAAAGAATGGCGTGGTCGTGCAGAAATTAATTTAGAAAGCACAGACTTTAAGGCAGCAAGTCAGTTGATTGGTGAGTTACAACAGAACTTCCAAACCCAATCTATTGGTTTTAGTGTATCTGATGCACAACGTAAAAAAGTCGAAAATGAGCTGATTATTGAAGCATCGAAAAACTTCCAACAACGTGCGCAATCTTTAGCACAAGCATGGAACAAATCAGGTTATAACTTGGTGAACTTGAATATTAACACCAGTAACTATTACCCTCGTCCAGTGATGATGCGTGCTGAAAGTGCAAAATTTGCAATGGCTGATGCAGCACCAATGCAAGATGTGGCAGGTGGCGAGTCTAAAATCACCGTAAATACAAATGGTACTGTTCAATTTAAATAAAGAAATAGCGCTCATGCAATTTGAAAAGCGACATTAAACCTAGCTTTTAAATTCAGTGCGCAACGTGATTTTACTTTTAAAGCTGACAGCCAATTCACTCAAATCCATGCAGCAGATAAAAAAGACTACATTTTTGTGGTCTTTTTTATTTTAACAATATGACAAAATTGTGACACATTTTCGCACTTTATAAATATCACCCTACTTCATGACCCTCTCTGAACTTAATTTATCGCTTTTTTCATGGATTAATGCATCTCCCGAAGCTAGCAATACCAATATTCATTTTGCTATTTTCATTGCCAATGACCTGCTCTATTGCATGATTTTACTGTTTGCTTGGTTTTGGCTACGTGGTAACTATGACACTAAAAAGCAGATATTGAAGGCATTTATCTTTACCAGTATCGCCATTTTGATCAGCCAATGTATTTCGCATGTGTATTATCACCCGCGGCCTTTTGTCATGGATGTTGGACGCACTCTCATTTACCATGCACCTAATGGTTCATTCCCGAGTGACCATATGCTGATTTTTAGCAGTATTGCCTTTTCTTATCTGTTCTCGGCACAGCGCAAACTGGGAGTTTTTCTCTTGATCGTGGCTTGGCTGGTTGCATGGTCACGTGTCTATCTCGGTGTGCACTTCCCTTTAGATATGCTCGGCGCTTTTCTATTGGCTTTTGCCTTAAACTTCTTTGGTTTAACCCTTTGGAATCTCTATAAAGAGAAAATCATGCAATGGGTACTCACCATTCACTTTTACTTATTTAAGCCACTGATTCAAAAAGGCTATATCAAATAACTTTCTCTTTAAAACAAAAAATCCCGCTCGAGAGCAGGATTTTTTCATACGTTTTATTCAGTAAATCGCCATGTGGTTGCGATGAATCATCTCAAGTGACCGTGCTTCACCTAGGACTTGATGAACTTTATCTGACGCCAAGCCCTTGACCAACTCCGCAGAACGCGAACTAAAGTTGACACGTCCGACTGCAACGCGACCGCCTTGAATATCAACACATTCAACCACGTCACCGCGCTCAAAATGCCCTTCCACAGCTTTCACGCCAACTGGAAGTAAACTACGATGATTATCTTTAATGGCCTTAACCGCACCATCATCCAACACCAAACGACCTGCTGTTTGTAAGTGAGCCGCTAACCATTGTTGATGAGCCGTAATGCGGTCATTGTCAGTAATAAACAATGTCCCAAGCATTTCACCATCCATCAAACGTGCAAGCACATTATCACTTTCACCACTGGCAATCAGCGTTGGACAGCCAGACTTTGCAGCCAAGCGTGCAGCACGGACTTTGGTCAACATGCCGCCACGACCAAACTTACCACCACCGCCAGCCATATCAAACAAGCTTTCATCTAAAGCACGCACGGTATGGAACAGTTTCGCGTCTGGGTTTGAACGTGGGTCTGAGTCAAACATACCTTGCTGATCAGTCAAAATAATTAACAAATCTGCATGCACTTGACCAGCAACCATCGCGGCCAGCGTGTCATTGTCACCAAAGCGAATTTCATCGGTCGAAACCGTGTCATTTTCATTGATCACAGGGATCACATGCCATTCAATCAAGTTCTGTAAAGCATCACATGAGTTTAAGTAACGACGACGGTCTGCCAAGTCATCATGGGTCAACAACACTTGTGCAGTCTGAATATGGTGTTTTTCAAGCACACTCGACCATGTATGAATCAGGCCCATCTGACCAATGGCAGCACACGCCTGAAGACTGGGTAGATCGGTGGGTCGGCTGTCTAGCTTCATACGAACCATACCTTCAGCCACAGCTCCTGATGACACCAGAATAATCTCATGTCCTGCATTGTGTAGATCTGCAATTTGTTTCGCCCAATGCGAAATTGCATCTATATCTAAACCTTGCCCATTTGCTGTGAGTAAAGATGATCCGATTTTAACAACGATTCGTTTACAAGCTTCGAGCTTACGTTGCCCATCTACCACTTCTATCATCTTGTCCTCAGTTACTCATTACGAGCTTAACGTACGTAGTACACTTCCATTTCGCCATCATCTTCATCATCGTCTTCATCATCACCCAATAATCCCGCAAGACGTTGTTGGCGACGCATTTCACGATACGCTTCTTTAGCGGCAATCGTTTGTTCGCGTGTTTCAGCTTCAAGCTGCTCACGGAATGCTTTCACTTCTGCTGCATAGTCTGGATCTTCAAGCTCACGTTCACGTTGTTGCTCAATTTGATCCATCAGGTAATACACAACTGGTTTTGTCCCTTCAGACATCAAACCTGAAGTTTTAAATACAGGGCCATCCCACTGCATTTCATCTAAGATATGCTGACACCATTCATCACGCGTATCATCTGCCAGTTGGTCAACTTTGTTTAACACTAAAACGATCGGTAACTTTGAAAGTGTCGGAGAGAATTTCTCCAACTCCGCCAAGATCGCTTTTGCATTGTATGCTGGATCAGAACCATCAATCGGCTGAACATCGACAATGTGAAGCAGAATACGCGTACGCGCCAAGTGCTTTAAAAAACGAATACCCAGACCCGCACCTTCTGACGCCCCTTCGATCAAGCCAGGAATATCTGCCATTACAAATGAACGGTGACTGTCCGCATCGACTACACCAAGGTTTGGAACCATTGTAGTAAACGGATAATCTGCAACCTTAGGTTTTGCTGCTGATACGGCACGAATAAAAGTCGATTTACCTGCATTTGGCATACCCAGTAAGCCGACATCTGCCAGTACTTTTAGTTCTAAGCGAATTTCACGGAATTCGCCTTTAAAACCATGGGTACACTTACGCGGCGAACGGTTCGTCGATGATTTAAAATGAGTATTACCCAAACCACCATCACCACCCGCTGCAACAAGCACACGCTGACCACTTTCAACCAAGTCGCCAATAATGTCACCCGAATCAGTGTCAACAATCGTTGTACCTACAGGAACCTTTAATACGGTGTCTTCACCGCCACGGCCAGCGCAGTTTGCACCACGACCATTTTTAGCTCGCTCCGCACGAAAGCGGCGCGTATAACGAAAGTCTACAAGGGTACTGGTATTATCATCAGCTTCGATAAATACGCTACCACCACGACCACCGTCACCACCATCTGGCCCGCCAAAGGGTACGAATTTTTCACGGCGAAAACTGGCTACGCCATTGCCACCGTCGCCAGCCTCTACGGTAATGACTGCTTCATCAACAAAGCGCATGCTGCCAATCCTCTAAATACTTTAAAACCGCATATTCTGCCATATTTTACAAAATTTCTCGAATAGAATTATTCAGCGAAACATGAAATTTAGTGACAAATCACTTAAAAACGTGCATTTAGCTCTTTTTCTCTTGATTTTCTTCAGTTTTGTACCTGAAAACAATCAACCTAATCCCATGCTCAACTTACATAAATTAAGCAGCATATACTCTGTTACAAGCAAATCTATGGCTTTTTGTGAAACCTATAACTCACTTAATTCAAACCATTTATTCTGCTTATTTTGTTGTTAAGTTATTTTTTTAAAGCTGAGACTCGCTCTTTATTTTCCAAGATCTCAGGCAAACTTTTTTCAATCCATCCAATTAGATACATGGTTTTTTCGGCCGCTTGAGAGCCCAGTATCGTCAATTGATACTCAACTTTAGGTGGAACTACAGGATAAACCGTCCGTAAAATAAAACCATCTTGCTCAAGTGTTTTAAGGGTTTGGGAAAGCATTTTCTCACTCACTCCTTCTATACGCTGTCTCAATTCACTAAAACGGTGTACGCCATCACTCAAACAACGTAACACCAGTACTGACCATTTGCTCGTAAGATGTTCCAATATGTCACGAGATGGGCACTCAGTGGATAAAACTTGACCTAATAGTTTGCTTGTTGCATAGGTGTGCATCATTTCTCTCCATTTGGTTTATTACTTACTTTTTGGTACGTACTTTCATTTAGTAAGTTATCAGATTAAGATAAAACCATCAAGTACAGAAAACAACCAATATAGGTGACTTATGAAAATTGCAATCACAGGTGCAACAGGCCAATTGGGTTCTATTGTGATAGAAAAACTTTTACTACAAACTGAGGCCAACAACATTGTTGCGCTTGTGCGAAACCCAGCCAATGCGACACATCTCACAGCACAAAATATCGAAGTGCGCGAGTTTGACTATGACCGACCTGAAACTTTAGTCCCTGCTTTATCAGGTATAGATAAATTATTACTCATTTCTGCAAATGAAGTCGGTCGCCGTACACCTCAGCACAAGGCAGTGATTGATGCTGCAAAAGTGGCCGGTGTTCCTTATCTTGCTTATACTAGCTTACTACGTGCAGATACATCCCCACTCGGCTTAGCCCAAGAACACCGTGAAACTGAAAAACTGATTCAAGATAGTGGACTACGCTACACCTTCTTAAGAAATAACTGGTATAGCGAAAACTACCTTGCAGGTGTTGCTCACACCATTGAAATTGGGACGCTTTTTGGAGCAGCTCAAGATGGTCGCATTAGCTCGGCATCACGCATAGATTATGCTGAAGCTGCAGCGAAAGTCTTAACGTCAACTGGCCATGATAATCAAATCTATGAACTAGCAGGTTCACAAAGCTTTAGCCTCTCAGAGCTTGCAACATTGATTGGTCAAGCAGCGAGTAAAACCATTAATTATCAAAACCTAAGTGCGGAAGAATACACTCAAGGCCTAACTCAGGCGGGCTTACCTGCTGGCTTAGTTGAGGTCATCGTTGATGCAGACATTCAAACTATACAAGGTGCAATGTATAGTGACAGTCAAGACCTAGAACAATTGATTGGACGTAAAACTACGAACATTCAAGATGCGATCAAAGCTGCACTTTAAGCCACCCTTTTGATTTTCACATGAAAACACCACCAATGATT